>NZ_CP039253.1:3355000-3432500 GCF_004795915.1 Rhodococcus sp. PAMC28707 | reverse complement strand
ACGTCGTGAACCTCGGTGACGCCATCGGCACACAAACCAGCCAGCACCAGGCCTGCTCCTGCCCTGATATCCGAGGACCACACCGGAGCGCTGGACAGCTGAGGCACACCGCGAACGACCGCATGATGTCCGTCCGTTCTCGCATCGGCCCCCAGCCGAATCATCTCCTCGACAAAGCGGAAACGCGCCTCGAACACGTTTTCGGTGATCATCGACGTGCCGTTCGCTACAGCAGCCAATCCGATCGCCATGGGCTGCAGATCCGTCGGGAAACCAGGAAAGGGCAAGGTCGCGAAATTGACGGCTGTCGGACGCTCGTGTTGAACCACGCGAAATCCGTCGGCCTCCATGGTCACCTCGGACCCCGCGGAACGCAGCTTGTCCAGGACGAGGGAGAGGTGCTTCGGGTTGACGCCACGAACACGGACATCGCCTCGCGTCATCGCCGCAGCGATACCCCACGTCGCCGCGACGATTCGATCACCGATTACCCGATGAGTCGTCGGCGTCAAGGACTCGACACCCTTGATGGTCAGCGTCGAAGTTCCAGCGCCCGAGACCTGCGCACCCATGTTGTTGAGCATGTTGCATACATCGATGATGTCCGGTTCGCGGGCAGCGTTGTCGATGACGGTCTCACCCTTTGCAAGTACCGCGGCCATCAAAATGTTCTCGGTGGCCCCGACCGATGGAAAGGCGAGGCGAATGTTTGCCCCTCGTAACTCCTCGGCCTCTGCCACCACACATCCGTGCTGGATTTCGCTGTGTGCGCCGAGCAAACGGAGCCCGGATTGATGCATGTCGAGAGGGCGCGACCCGATTGCATCGCCACCGGGAAGAGCAACCACCGCACGCTTGCACCTGGCCACAAGCGGCCCCAGTACGCAGACCGATGCCCTGAACTGTTTGACTGCCGGAAAATCAGCGTGATATTTCGGCTCTGCCGGCGTGGTGATGTGCACGACCGAACCCTCGAGTACCACTTCGCAGCCCAAGCCTCGCAAGACCTCGGCCATCAGGGGAACATCGAGTATGTCGGGACAATTGGTGATGGTGCTCGTACCCTCGGCCAACAAGGTCGCCGCCATCAACTTGAGCACGCTGTTCTTCGCACCGCCGACAGACACCTCGCCGACGAGTCGGTTTCCTCCGGATACCAAAAAGCGTTCGCTCACGGTTCAACAGCGTAGCCGGGTCCGTCTCCCCTACTGGAGCGGTACCGTTGCTCCATGGCTGTGCACTTGACCCGTATCTACACTCGCACCGGTGACGACGGGACTACCGGACTGAGCGACTTTTCCCGTGTCACCAAGAACGACCCCCGTCTCATTGCCTACGCCGACTGCGACGAAACCAACGCAAGTCTCGGAGTTGTGCTGGCGCTTGGGAATCCGCCGGAGAAGATCTTGAAGGTCATTCGGACGATTCAGAGTGATCTGTTCGACGCAGGCGCAGATCTATCCACACCCGTCGTCGCAGAACCAAAGTACCCACCGCTGCGAATCGATCAGTCGTACGTCGACAGATTGGAACGCTGGTGCGACGAATTCAACGAAGAACTCGATCCGTTGACGTCGTTCATACTCCCGGGTGGAACACCACTCGGAGCGCTACTCCACACGGCTCGGACGACCGCTCGACGCGCCGAAAGAGCTGCGTGGGCCGCCGTCGCTGCGAGTCCCGAGGACACCAGCACGTTGCCGTCCAAATACTTGAACAGGCTGTCGGATCTACTGTTCATCCTCAGTAGGTATGCCAATCCTGGAGGCGATGTTCAGTGGATTCCGGGAGCGTCGCGCTCTACCGGCGAGTGAGCACGCTCGAGTACCGCACGCAATCAACCGGCCGGCCGACCGCGCTGCGATCTTCCGGGCGGCCGTGACTCCAGCCACGACAGGAAGGCGGTCCGTGCGCCTCGGTCGAGGGCGATCTCGAAATGGCGGCCGGCGTCGGTCAGCTCGAGCACAGCAATTTCGTCGCTCATGATGTCGAATTCGTTCTCGCGGGGCTTACGCCGCTCGCCTACCTCGATGCCCTGACGGGTCAACTTGTGGTCCGGCCCCGGACGCAAGCTCGAGAGTTTGAAAAACACGACGGTGTTGTCGTCGTATCGAATGATGCCGTGGCGCCAACCGCTTCCGCCCGACGACGGAGTCACGCGCATGATCGCGGCCGTGCCACCTCCGCGCACAATGCTCAGGCGATACAGAAAAGCCGCGACGATTGCTGCGAGCAGCACAACCAGAATGACCAGAACAATCACTCCGATGCGCATTTCGCAGCCTCCGTCGCGGCTTCTCGTTGATCTAGGCGCGCTCAGCGGCGCGAATTCGGCCCTTCGCGATTGCGAGGGCTTCCTTGTCGTCGCCGCCTGCGTCGAGCACCGAGCGAGCTGCATCGACGTCGATGTCCTGAGCGAAGTCCGCAGACTCCGCTAGAACGGTGACGGTCTTTCCCGTAACCGACAAGAATCCGCCGTGCACAGCAGCGACGATCTTCTCTCCGTCGGTCGTGGTGATGGACACGGTCCCGGCTTCGACCAGCTGGCCCAACACGGGCTCGTGCCCCACCATGATGCCGATCTCGCCCTCCGTGGTCTGAGCACTCACCAGGGTCGCGTTACCGGACCACAGTTTCTGCTCGACCGCGACGAGTGAAACCTCCATGCCGTTCGTCTCCGAAGAAGTCACGTCGGGCTACTTTCCGGCCATCTTCTTGGCTGCTGCCTCGACGTCGTCGAGACCACCACAGCTGTTGAAGGCCTGCTCGGGAAGGTGGTCGTACTCGCCCTTGGTGACCTTGTCGAACGCCTCGATCGTGTCGGTCAACGACACGACCGAACCGGCCTCACCGGTGAACTTCTCGGCAACGATGAAGTTCTGGCCGAGGAACTTCTGGATACGGCGTGCACGGCCGACCAGAACCTTGTCCTCTTCCTGAAGCTCGTCCATACCGAGGATCGCGATGATGTCCTGCAGTTCCTTGTACTTCTGCAGGATCCGCTTGACCTCGTTGGCGACGCGGAAGTGCTCTGCGCCGACGATGCTGGGCTCGAGGATTCGCGACGTCGAGCTCAGCGGGTCCACAGCGGGGTAGATACCCATCTGCGAAATCGGACGCGAAAGCTCGGTCGTCGCATCGAGGTGCGCGAACGTGGTGGCGGGTGCCGGGTCGGTGTAGTCGTCGGCGGGAACGTAGATCGCCTGCAGTGAGGTGATCGAGCGTCCACGGGTCGAGGTGATGCGCTCCTGAAGCTCACCCATCTCGTCCGCCAGCGTCGGCTGGTAACCCACGGCGGAAGGCATGCGGCCCAGGAGGGTCGACACCTCCGAACCTGCCTGTGTGAAACGGAAGATGTTGTCGATGAACAGAAGAACGTCCTGTCCCTGAACATCGCGGAAGTACTCCGCCATGGTCAGCGCCGACAGAGCGACGCGCATACGCGTGCCCGGCGGCTCGTCCATCTGGCCGAAGACGAGGGCGGTGTCCTGAAGGACGCCCATCTCTTCCATTTCGAGGTAGAGGTCGGTTCCCTCACGGGTGCGCTCACCGACGCCTGCGAATACAGATGTACCCGAGAATTCGCGAGCGATACGGGTAATCATCTCCTGGATGAGAACCGTCTTGCCCACGCCGGCACCGCCGAACAGACCGATCTTGCCGCCCTTGACGTACGGGGTGAGAAGGTCGATGACCTTGATACCGGTCTCGAGGATCTCGGTCTTGCCTTCGAGCTGATCGAAGGCTGGTGGCTTGCGGTGGATGCCCCACTGCTCGCCGTCACGGCCGAGACCGGGTGTGTCGAGGCAGTCACCGAGGGCGTTGAAGACGTGGCCCTTGACGACGTCGCCCACCGGAACCGAGATCGGCTTGCCCGTGTCGGTCACCGGGGTTCCACGAACCAGGCCATCGGTCGGCTGCATCGAGATGGTGCGGACCAGGTTGTCACCGAGGTGCTGAGCAACCTCGAGTGTCAGAGTCTTGGCCACCGTCGGCAGGGTGATCTCTGCGTGGAGAGCATTGAACAGGGCGGGAATGGCGCCGCGCGGGAACTCGACGTCCACAACGGGGCCGATTACCCGAACGACACGGCCGGACTGTGTGTCCGCTCCGCTCGCGTTCTCTTGGGTTACTGCTGCGGTCATTGCTTAGTCACTTCCTGCGCTGTCAGCCAACGCGTTAGCGCCACCGACGATTTCGCTGATTTCCTGGGTGATCTGGGCTTGCCGAGCCTGGTTAGCCTGACGGCTGAGAGTCTCGACCAATTCGTTAGCGTTGTCCGTCGCCGCCTTCATGGCGGTGCGGCGCGCAGCCGACTCGGACGCAGCCGCATCGAGCAGCGAGGAGTAGATCCTCGTGCTGATGTACTTCGGCAGCAGAGCCGACAGAAGCGTTCCTGCCTCTGGTTCGAAGTCGTACTGGGCCTGGACATCGGACGCAGACGGAGAGTCGGTGAGTGCATCCGCACCCATTTCGATTTCTTCGTCCGTGTACGAGACCTCCAGCGGAGCCATTCGACGCACCTCGGGCTTTTGCGTCAGCATCGACACGAAACGTGTGTAGACGATGTGCAGTTCGTCGACACCTTCGATCGTGCCTTCGCCGTTCGGCGCATCGACTTCGTTGCCGGAACCTGCCATGAAGAGCTCGACCAAATGCTTACTGGCCTTGGCTGCGTCGGAGTAACCGGGCTCCTGCGAGAAGCCCGTCCATGCTGCCTTCACATCGCGCTCACGGAAGGTGTAGTAACCGAGCCCTTTCGCACCGAGCACGTAGATGACTGGATCCTTGCCCTCTTTGCGAAGAAGCTGAAAAAGCTCTTCAGCCTCTTTGAGGACGTTGGAGTTGTAGCCACCGCACATTCCACGATCGCTGGTGACTACCAGAACCGCAGCACGCTTGGGCTCGGGGCGCTCGTTCAGTAGCGGGTGGTCCAGCGATCCGGACGCACTCGCCAAAGCCGAGAGCACATTGGTGATCTCCTCCGCGTACGGCTTCGACGCCGCAACGCGCGCCTGCGCCTTGATGATTCGCGATGTCGCGATCAATTCTTGCGCTTTGGTGATCTTCTTGGTCGAGTTGACCGACTTGATCCGGGAACGCAGCTCGAGAATGCTTGCCATCTAGCTGTTCACGCTCCCTTCTCTACTCGTGAGAACACTGATCATGTCGCTGACCTACTTGCTGACTGTCTTGCGAGTGACGTTGACCTGTTCCTGGTTAACCTCGTCGGCGTTCAGCGTGTCCGCTTCTGCCTCGTTGACTACCCGGTTGCCCTCGGAATCCAAGAAGCCTGACTTGAACTTCTCGGTTGCCTCGGTCAGCGCCTTCTGCGCGTCACCGTCGAGAGCCTTGCCGCCGGCAATGCTCTCGTAGACGCCGCCGGCGTTACGATGCAAGTCTTCGAGCAGTTCGGTCTCGAACCGGCGAACGTCAGCGACCGGCACGGAGTCGAATGCACCCTGACCAGCGAGCCAGATCGAGACGATCTGATCTTCGACGGCGACTGGGGAGTACTGATCCTGCTTGAGCAGCTCGACCAGACGAGCGCCACGCTCGAGCTGTGCCTTGGAGGCGGAGTCGAGGTCGGAGGCGAAAGCGGAGAAGGCTTCGAGCTCACGGAACTGAGCGAGCTCGAGACGCAGCGAACCGGAGACCTTTTTCATGCCCTTGGTCTGTGCAGCGCCACCGACACGGGAGACCGAGATGCCGACGTTGATGGCGGGACGTACACCCTTGTTGAAGAGGTCGGACTCGAGGAAGACCTGACCGTCGGTGATCGAAATGACGTTGGTCGGGATGTATGCCGAGACGTCGTTGGCCTTGGTTTCGATGATCGGCAGTGCCGTCAGCGAGCCGCCACCCAGTTCGTCGGACAGCTTCGCCGAGCGCTCCAGCAAACGGGAGTGCAAGTAGAAGACGTCACCGGGGTATGCCTCACGGCCCGGCGGGCGACGCAGCAGCAGCGAGATGGCACGGTATGCCTCGGCCTGCTTGGTCAGGTCGTCGAACACGATCAGAACGTGCTTACCCTGGTACATCCAGTGCTGGCCGATGGCCGAGCCGGTGTACGGAGCAAGCCACTTGAAACCGGCCGAGTCGGATGCGGGAGCCGCGACGATGGTCGTGTACTCGAGCGCTCCGCGCTCCTCGAGAGCAGCCTTGACGCCTGCAATCGTGGAACCCTTCTGACCGATGGCGACATAGATGCAGCGAACCTGCTTGTTCTCGTCGCCGCTCTCCCAGTTGGCCTTCTGGTTCAGGATCGCGTCGATGCAGACCGCGGTCTTGCCGGTCTTGCGGTCACCGATGATGAGCTGGCGCTGTCCACGGCCGATCGGGGTCATCGCGTCGATGGCCTTGATTCCGGTCTGGAGCGGCTCTTCGACGGGCTGACGCTCGAGCACCGAGGCTGCCTGCAGTTCGAGAGCGCGAGTCTCGCTGGACTCGATGTCTCCGAGGCCGTCGATGGGCTGTCCGAGAGGGTTGACAACGCGACCGAGGTAGCCGTCGCCGACGGGGACGGAAAGTACGTCACCGGTCCGCTTGACTTCCTGGCCCTCTTCGATGTGCTCGTAGTCACCGAGGATGACGGCACCGATTTCGGTGGCGTCGAGGTTGAGCGCAACACCGAGCACTCCACCGGGGAATTCGAGCAGCTCGTTGGACATAGCCGACGGCAGTCCCGACACATGGGCAATTCCGTCGCTCGTGTCAGTAACCGTGCCGACCTCCTCGCGGGAGGACTCCGGTGAGTAGCTCGCGGTGAAGTTCTCGATCGCGCTACGGATCTCGTCGGAGGAGATCGTCAGCTCCGCCATATTTTTTCCTGCTCTTCCTTAAATGATCGCGGTGTCCAAGGCTTCGAATTTTCGAAGCGCTTCTTATCGGACTGTGGTGTCCGTACTCGGACTACTTGAGTGTCTTTCGCAATGCAGCGAGACGGCCTGCCCCACTACCGTCGATGACCTCGTCGCCTATCCGGACCACGAGTCCGCTCAGCAGTTCGGTATCGACCTCGACGTGAACGGTGACCGGCTTGCCGTACGTACGGGTCAGCGTCGCGGTCAGCTTTTCGAGCTGACTGTCACTGAGTGGAGCCGCACTGGAGACGTGCGCAACGATCTGATTGCGCACCTGCGCGGCAAGTCCTGCCAAATGGTCGAATGCGTCGGCAGGCGCCGCCTTGCGGAGTCGACCGACGGACTGGAGTGCCAACGCCTCGGTAACTGCTGTCACCTTGCCGTAGAGCAGGCGTCCGAGAAGTTCGCGTTTCGCGTGCACAGGCTTGCCGAGATCCGACAGGTTCTGTTCGAGCACCGGGTTCGCCGCCACGATCCGACCCAGCCGGAACAGTTCGTCCTCGACCGTGTCGAGCTGATCCTGATCTGCTGCGGCGCGAAGCAGAGCTTCACGTCCCAGTTCGACCAGAGAATTCAGCAGATCCGATGGCTTGGACCAATTGTCCGAAACAGCACTCACGACAATCTTCGTGGTGGTCTCGGACACCTTGCCTGCGAACAGTTGCTCAGCGAGCGCGCTGCGGCGTTCGGCCGAAACCGACGCATCCGCAAGCGCGGTACGCAACGTGCGCTGCCCGTCGAGCGTCTCCACGACTGCGAAGAGCTCGGCACCCGTCTGCGCGGCAGCAGCAGTTGCAACTCCTGCCGACGCAGAACCCAGTGCATCGTTCGCAACCGAACGCGTGCGGGCAAGAGCCTCACGAGAAGTTGCGTACATGGTTATCTCACTTTCCGGCTGCAGAGTCAGCGGTGACGGAGTCGAGCTCGCTCAGGAAACGGTCGATCGAGCCTGCTCGCTTCGCCTCGTCGGACAACTGCTCGCCGATGACCTTCTCAGCGAGCTCTACTGCTGTGCGTCCGAGATCGCTTCGAAGTTCCGTGACGATCTGCTGACGCTGAGCAACGAGCTGATTGTGGCCTGCGGCCACGATCCGGTCGCTCTCTTCCTGCGCCTTCGTCTTCATTTCAGCAAGGATCGCCTGGCCCTGGGTGCGCGCTTCCTCACGGATTTGCGCGGCCTCGGAACGTGCCTCGGCGAGCTGTGCGTTGTAATGCTCGAGTGCTGCCTTGGCCTCGGCCTGAGCTTCTTCGGCCTTCTTGATGCCGCCTTCGATCAGATCTCCGCGCTCGGTCAATACCTTCTGGAAACTCGGAAGAATGTACTTCCAGAAGATGAAGCCGATGATGGCGATACAGATCGCAGACCAAACAATGTCGTATGTCGCGGGGAGCAGAGGATTGATGTCCTCTTCGGCCTCCGCGGCCAAAATTGCGATGTTGGTTGCCATGTGGGGATTAACCGAACAGGAAGCCGGCGACGATACCGATCAGCGCGAGCGCTTCGGTGAACGCGATGCCGAGGAACATGTTGGTACGGATGGTGCCCTGCAGTTCGGGCTGGCGAGCGATGCCCTCGATAGCCTTACCGACCACGATGCCGATACCGATACCAGGTCCGATGGCGGCGAGACCGTAACCGATTGCACCGTATCCAGCGCCGGTCACCGTGCTGGTCGTTTCCTGTGCCAGGTACGCGAGGCTCATTAGAATTCCGTTCCCTTTCTGTTGCCCACTCGCCGGACGGCGCGTGGGTCAGGTCTAGCTAGTGGTGGATCAGTGTGAATCTGCGTGCAGCGCAAGGTCGATGTACACGGCTGTCAGCAGCGCAAAAATGTACGCCTGCAAGCCGATGACCAAGAGTTCGAAGAGAGTGAAGCCGAAACCTGCGGTCAGCGAGAAAATACCGAAGATCTTCATTCCCGCCGCGGCCTGGAAGAAAAAGAACTGAGTCGCGCTGAAGAACAGCACAAGCATGAGGTGGCCGGCAAGCATATTGGCCATGAGACGAACAGTCAGCGTGAACGGCCGCAGGATGAAGGTGGAGATGAACTCGACCGGCACCAGCACGAAGTGCAGCGCGAGGGGCACATCCGGAACCACGATGCTGCTCTTGACGTACTTGAACAACCCATACTTCTTGATACCGACGTAGTTGAACGCCACGTACGCGATCAAGGCCAGAACCAGTGGCATACCGATTCGAGCGTTGGGCGAGATGTTCAGAAACGGAATCACCGACGAGAGGTTCATGAACAGAACCGCAAAGAAGATGGTCATGATGATGGGCGCAAACCGTTTGCCCTGCTCTTTGCCGAGAATCTCGTCGCAGATCTGCTCTTTGACGAAACTGAGTCCGTACTCGACGACGTTCTGCAGCCCACGAGGAACGATTTTGGGGCTTCTCATGGCGACCGCGAACAACACGACGAGCACGAGGCTCATCAGGATGCGGATAAGCATCAGCCGGTCGAGTTCGAAGGGGGTCCCCTCGAACAACACGGCGGGAGGAAAGAAGTCGGATATAGACGGCGGATGGAACTCCGCAGCCAGGTTGGTGACGCTCAGCGGTCTCTCCCGTGTTCGGGCCGCAGACTGCTAAGACTGCGGTTCGATCGGACATTGACGATCTATCAAGTCGACGATATCGGCTCGAGGTCGTCAGCAGCTGAGGCCTTGTCTTCACCGGCCAGCGTCTGTCGGGTGTCGGCGACTCACGTCGACTCGGCAGCTTGTCGAGCGCGTCTTGAAACTACACACGCGCTTTCGGCTACCTGTAAAGATTGTCGTGCTCGCGAAATGTCCTGTTCGCGGCAGTTCAACCCTCACTTGGTCGGAACTTTATCAACCCAACTACGACGTTGTGTAGGTGGGGCCTCTTCTCGACCGATTACGACACAGTGTCGTACTACGTTCAGTCGGACTCGTGCTTGTCGGGTTGTTCGTCCACGTACGGCGCTTTGGTACGGACGACACCATAGACTTCGGCCCCCAAAACGAGCACCAACGCCGCTACCACGACAAGTGCCAGCGACTTCTCACTGTAGAAGTCCATGTCCTTGAGCAGCCCGAGGACGACGATCGCCAGTAACATCTTGACCAGCCAGCCGCCCAGGAGAACCGCACCGACCATCGTCGGCGGAAACTTGGAGGTCAATGCAATGGACAGGGCCGTGGTCAGAATGAACCCGCCTCCGAGGGCAGCGCCGATGAGCGCACCCCACAATCCTGGCAACCCCGCGAAAAGGGTGGCGATGATCGCGCCGAGAACAGTCAGCACAACCAAACCTATGACGCCGTAGCGAACGGCAGAACGCATCGCGTCGGATTGATCGGGCACGGGCGCAGGAGAGAAGCTCACAGACGCACAGACTACCCAGCACAACCGTTCGTCAGGACCGACGGCCTCTTCGGTTGCTGTTCCTTACGCGTCTTCGCTCGCGTGCCATGTCGAGTCGGACGGTCGGTACGGCGGTCACCACCAGTGCGAATACCAGACCCGCTGCCACGAGCAGCACAACGATTCTCCGATCGATCAGCGCCGATCCGACGGCGCCGAAGGCCAGGACCCCGACCCACAGATAGATCACCAGCACGACGCGGCGATGGGAGTGACCGATCTGCAGCAAACGGTGATGCAGGTGCATCTTGTCCGGGCTGAAGGGGCTGCGTCCGGCGCGTGTTCGTCGTACGACGGCAAGAAGCATGTCCAGCATCGGGATGAACATGACGGCACCGACGAGGAGGAGTGGAGTAAGAAGTCCGACCAGATCCCGGGGCCCATAGGCGGTCAGCGGGATACGGCCGGAGGCGCTGGTCGATACTGTGGCCAGCATCAGCCCGATCAGCATCGAACCCGAATCACCCATGAAGATCCGCGCCGGCTGAAAGTTGTGCGGCAGGAAACCGAGGCAGGCACCGGCCAATGCGGCAGCTATCACCGCCGGCGGGTAGACGCCGACGTCTCCCCCTTGCTCGTTGAGCAGCCCGACGGAGAAGATACAAATTGCCACCGAGGCGATCAGCCCCAAGCCTGCAGCGAGGCCGTCGAGGCCGTCGACGAAGTTCATCGCGTTGACCATCACCACGGTGACGAGAACCGTGACCAGACCGGCTTGCAGTTGATCGAGCACGACGGTGAAACCGCCGTCCGACCAGGGCACATAGATGATGTACCAGCTCACGCCCATCACGACGAGCACACCGGCCGCGGTGACCTGGCCGACGAATTTGGTGAGTGCGTCCAGGCCCCAGCGATCGTCGATGACTCCGACACCGACGATCACGAATCCGGCGACGAGCGCAGCGGGGATGTCCTGGGTGTACCCGAAACCGCGTGCAAGCGCCGGGAGTTGGGATGCGAACAGCAATGCGACCAGCATTCCGAGATACATGCCGGTCCCACCGAGTCTCGGTGTCGGAACGACATGGACGTCACGCTCACGTGGTGCGGCAACCGCGCCGAACTTGTTCGCCAGCACCCGGACGCCGCCGGTCGCAAGAAAAGTCACGACCGCAGCTGTCAGACACACCAACAGCAATTCTCGGATGGGGACGCCGGCGCCCTGGTTCGCCAGGGCCAGCACGTCGTAGGGTGCACCCACGGCGACGACACTCATGCGCGAGAATAGGCCGGCTTGCGTGAGACGAGGTCGCCGACCTCTGCCTTCACAGCGGCAATCTCTCGATCACCGACGACCGTCCCCTGTTCTGCGCGAACTGCACGTGCGACGAGCTTTCCGACGACGGCCATCTCGGAGGTGTCGAAACCCTGTGTCGTGACCGCGGCCGATCCGACCCGGATGCCGGATGCAACCGCAGGCGGGGCTGGGTCGAAGGGGATCGTGTTCTTGTTGAGCGTTATACCCGCTGCCTCACACCGCGATTCCGCGCTACGGCCGTCGATCCCGAAGCCTTGCAGATCCAGGAGCGCGAGGTGGGTATCCGTTCCGCCGGACACCGTGCGCATGCCGGACTCGACGAGCGAGGTCGACAAGGCTTGGGCGTTGGCGACGACGTTCAGCGCATATTTGCGGTAACTCGGCGTCGCAGCCTCGGCGAATGCCACAGCCTTCGCCGCGACGGTGTGCATGAGCGGCCCGCCCTGGCTGAACGGGAAGACTGCCTTGTCGATGGCACGAGCGTGCTCGGCACGGCACATCAGCATGCCGCCGCGAGGACCCCGCAGAACTTTGTGGGTAGTGGCGGACACGACGTCGGCGTACGGGACCGGGGACGGGATGGCCTGGCCCGCAACGAGGCCGATGAAGTGAGCTGCGTCGACCCATAGGACGGCGCCGACTTCGTCTGCGATCGAACGAAAGGTAGCGAAGTCGATGAGGCGTGAGTACGCCGTAGCTCCGGCAACGATGATCTTGGGACGATGCACCAACGCCAGGTCTCGTACTTCGTCGTAATCGATCAGCTCGGTGTCTTTCCGAACGTGATAGGGAACGGGGCTGAACCACTTGCCCGAGAAGCTGACTTTCGAACCGTGAGTGAGGTGTCCGCCATGAGGCAAGCTCATGGCCAGGACCGCGTCGCCCGGTTTCGCGAACGCAGCGTACACAGCAAGATTCGCGCTGGCGCCCGAGTGCGGTTGAACATTGACATGGTCGGCACCGAACAGTGCCTTGGCCCGATCGACCGCGAGGTTTTCGGCGCGATCGACCATCTCGCAACCACCGTAATACCGGTGTCCGGGATACCCCTCGGCGTACTTGTTGGTGAGGATGCTTCCCTGCGCAGCCATCACTGCCGGGCTTGTCAGATTTTCGCTGGCGATGAGCTGCAGTCCACCACGGACCCGTTCCAGCTCACCGAGCAGGACATCGGCGATCTCCGGATCCTCGGCGTGCAATTCGGCGAAGTCCGGGCCGTAGAAGGGCGTTTCACTCATGCGCCGGCACTCCCTCGCAGCAGACTCTCGACGGGCACGCCGAGAACCTCCGCGACAGCCGATGCGGCGACAGCGCCCTCTCGGAGGATTCGCGGTGTCTCGGAGGTCAAATCGACGATGGTGGAGGCAACAGCGTGCTCGGCCGGACCACCATCGAGGTAGACCGCAGCGGAGCCACCGAGCTGATCACGTGCCTCACCGACGGTGGTGGCTGGGGGTTGGCCGGAGATGTTCGCACTCGAAACTGCCAGCGGTCCCACTTCGCGCAGCAATTCGAGGGCGACAGGGTGCAGTGGCATCCGAAGCATGACTGTTCCCTGCGCATCTCCCAGATCCCACGCCAATGAAGGAGCTTGCTGGACGACGAGACTGAGCGCCCCGGGCCAAAAGGCCTTGATCAGATCGCGCGTTCTTGGGCGTACACCGGTCACGAGTCCGTCGATGGTGCTCCAGGATCCGACGAGAACCGGAACGGGCATATCGCGTCCTCGGCCCTTGGCGCGCAACAGATCGGTGACAGCACTGCTGTCGAATGCATCGGCGCCGAGTCCGTACAGGGTGTCGGTGGGCATCACGACCAGACGACCTGATTTGAGGGCGCCTCTGGCTGCGGTCAATCCTGCCGCGCGGGAGTCGGCTTGCTGGCAGTCGTAGACAGTGCTCACTCCTCTATCCTGTCACTGCGTTCCGCCCACACATTCCCGAGCCTCACCCTGCGCGTCTCACACGTGAAGTTCAGGACTCCGGAGTGACAGCTCGAGATGCGACGACGAACCGTGGACGGCCGGTCAGGTCGGGGTGCGGAGAAACGTCGGTGAATACCCGCCTACGCTCGAACAATTCTGCGACGCGTTCGCCGTGCGAGTCGTCGTGCTCGACACCGACTCCCCCGCCGACCCGAAGCCATCGAGCAATGTTGTCGATCATCGGTCCGATCACCGACAGTCCGTCGACGCCACCGAACAGCGCGATGTGGGGGTCGTGATCGGCTACTTCCGGTTCGAGAACGGCATCCTCAGGGATGTACGGAGGGTTGGCGACAATGACATCTACCCGACCGTCGAGCTCGGCCAGTAGTGACCGATCGGTGACATCGCCGTGGTGAAGGATGATGGGGGTGTCCCCAAGCCCTGCGCGCAAGTCGGCATTGCGTCTCGCCCAGGCAAGTGCCGAAGGGTCGAGTTCGACGGCGTGGACCTGAGCGTCAGGTCTGGCGTTCGCCACGGCGAGGGCCAGTGCGCCCGACCCGGTGCACAGGTCTAGGACTACGGGAGGGCGATGATCGACCCCTTCGAGGAAGGCGAGCGCCCACCCGAGCAGCAACTCGGTTTCCGGACGCGGAACGAACACACCAGGACCGACCTCGACGTCGATATTTCCCAGAGCTGTTGTGCCGGTTATGTATTGAAGAGGAATACGCTTCGCCCGTTGAGCGATCGTCTTCTGATATGCCTCGATGACCTCTGGCTCCACGAGCGGCACGAGCCCGAGCCGACCACGCTCGACACCGATGAGGTGCGATGCGAGCAACTCGGCATCGACGCGGGGACTTGGAACCCCAGCAGCCTCGAGCGTCGACGTCGCTTCGAGAATTGCCAGGCGGAGTGGTTTACGAGTCACCGGTACAGCGTGCCATGACGCCGCGAGGTGAAGGAAAACGCACACTCAGAGAACACGAGGACGAGGAAAACAGCCGAAATTACTCGGCCTGCATCCGTGCTTCACGGTCGGCCTTGCCGAGCGCATCGAGCAATGCGTCGAGTTCGCCGTCGAGCACGGCATCCAAGTTGTGCGCCTTGAACCCGATGCGGTGATCGGTGATCCGGTTCTCTGGAAAGTTGTACGTGCGAATCCGCTCCGAACGGTCGACGGTACGAACCTGGCTCGCCCGGCCGGCCGCTGCCTCTTCGTCGGCAGCCTCCTCTGCAGCGGCTTGCATTCGCGCTGCGAGAACCTGCATGGCGCGGGCCTTGTTCTGCAACTGCGAACGCTCGTTCTGGCACGTCACCACGATTCCTGTGGGAAGGTGCGTGATTCGCACAGCGGAGTCGGTGGTGTTGACACCCTGACCGCCCTTGCCCGAGGACCGATAGACATCGATGCGGAGATCGGTCTCGTCGATCTGGACTGCCTCGACCTCGTCGGGCTCCGGATAGACCAGAATTCCCGCCGCGGAGGTGTGCACTCGACCCTGAGATTCAGTGACGGGCACACGCTGCACGCGATGCACCCCGCCTTCGAACTTCAGTCGCGCCCACACGCCGTCGAGCGAACCGGACTTGGCCTTGATCGACAAGGTGGCATCCTTGTATCCGCCCAGATCCGAGACGTTCGCGTCCAGTATCTCTACGCGCCATCCCCGACGTTCAGCGTACCGGAGATACATGCGCGCAAGATCGGCGGCGAAAAGTGCCGATTCCTCGCCGCCCTCCCCTGACTTGACCTCCATCACGATGTCCTCGCCATCGTGTGGATCACGCGGGGCCAGAAGGTCTGCGAGTGTGTGTTCCAAGCGAACTACCGTCGCTTCGAGGTCCGGAATCTCCGCGGCGAACGATGCGTCGTCGGCCGCAAGTTCGCGGGCGGCTTCGAGATCGTCCTGAGCGGTCGTGAGCTTGCCGTGCACCGACATGATGGGTGCAAGTTCGGCGAAACGTTTGCCTGCTCGACGCGCCGCCGAGGGATCGTTGTGCAGCGCGGGATCGGCAAGCTGCTGCTCGAGGCCCGAATGCTCGGCGAGAATATCGTCGATTGCCGAAGGCTTTGTCGTCCTCGCCATGATATTTCTCCGTCTTCGATAGATCCACAGTCGCTACACAACCCAGTCACCACATGAAAAAACCGACGCCCGCCCTGCATACTTCGCAGGACGGGCGTCGGCGGAACAGCTATGCGTCGGCGTCGGCTTCTGTCTTCTTGCCGGCGCGCTTTCCGTAACGAGCCTCGAAACGTGCAACGCGACCACCGGTGTCAAGAATCTTCTGCTTGCCCGTGTAGAACGGGTGGCACTGCGAGCAGACCTCGACGGTGATGCGCTCTTTGTCGGTGGTGCTACGGGTTTCGAAAGTATTGCCGCAACCGCACACAACAGTGGTGAGCGTGTAGTTGGGGTGGATTCCTGCCTTCATGGTGTCCCTTTCAATGGTCGCCGGGTCGCCCTCGCCGATCGAGGACGTGAACCGGAACCGGACTCAGCCGATCAGTATGCCAGACGAAATGTCTGACTCGAGCACCGGATCTTTCATCCGATGCTTCGATGCCGGCAGGTGCAACAACACTCGCACCTGTCGGCTTGTTCCCTGCTAGTTGTCGTCGATTCCGCCGGGCGCGGTCTTGGATACCTGCATCAGGAACTCGAGGTTGCTCTTACTCTTCTTCAGACGATCGACAAGCAGGTCGATTGCCTGATGCGAGTCCAGACCGGACAGCACACGCCGCAGCTTGTGCAGCACTGCCGCCTCGTCCGGATTGAGCAGCAACTCGTCCTTACGCGTGCCGGACGGGTTGACGTCGACCGCGGGGAACACACGACGCTCGGCGATCTTGCGATCGAGCTTCAGTTCCGCGTTGCCGGTGCCCTTGAACTCCTCGAAGATGACGGTGTCACCGGTGGAACCGGTTTCGACCATGGCCGTGGCGATGATCGTCAGAGATCCACCGTTCTCGATGTTTCGAGCCGCACCGAGAAAACGCTTGGGTGGATACAGCGCCGTCGAATCGACGCCACCGGAGAGGATTCGGCCCGAGGCAGGCGAACTGTTGTTGTACGCGCGGCCGAGTCGAGTGATCGAGTCGAGGAGGACTACTACGTCCTGGCCTGCTTCTACCAGTCGCTTCGCACGCTCGATCGCAAGTTCCGCCACCGCGGTGTGATCGCCCGGTGGGCGGTCGAAGGTCGAGGCGATGACCTCACCTTTCACCGAACGCTGCATATCGGTGACTTCCTCGGGACGCTCGTCCACCAGCACGACCATCAGGTAACACTCGGGATTGTTGACCGAGATCGCGTTGGCGATCGCCTGCAGAACGCTGGTCTTACCGGCCTTCGGCGGACTCACGATCAGCGCACGCTGACCCTTACCGATCGGCATCACCAAGTCGATGATTCGAGTGGTGAGAATGTTCGGCGTCGTTTCCAGGCGCAGACGCTGGTTGGGGTACAACGGGGTCAGCTTGCCGAACTCGGGGCGCTTGCGTGCCGCCTCGACGTCGCCACCGTTGACCGTATCCAGACGAACCAGCGGATTGAACTTCTGCCGCTGACCGGACTGCTCACCTTCGCGTGCAACCCGAACCGCGCCTGTCACGGCGTCACCACGACGGAGACCGTTCTTACGGACGAGGTTCATCGATACGTAGACGTCGTTGGGCCCGGCAAGGTACCCGGAGGTACGAACGAACGCGTAGTTGTCGAGAACGTCGAGGATGCCGGCTACGGGTTGCAGAACATCGTCTTCACGAATCTCGGGCTCACGCTCGCGGCTTTCGCCACCCTCGCCGCGATCGCGTCCACGACGACGTTCACGGAACCTACGGCCTCTACGCCCCCGGCCGTCGCCCTCGTCGTCCTGGTTGTTGTTGTCCCGACTGTCGCGAGGACCGTTGTTTCCACCGTTGTTGCCACTGCTGTTGCTATTACGGTCTTCGCCACGACCGTCGCTCTGGTTGCGACTTCGGTTGCGGTTGTTCTCGTTCCGGTTGTTCTCGTTGCGACTACCCTCGCCGCGGTTGTTGTCGGTGCGGGTGTTGCCGTCTTCGTCCGATGCGTCGGCGCGATTGCCACGGCTACGGTCGTTGCCGTCGCCACGCGATTCACTGCCTCGCTCACCGCGCGAGTCGTTGCCGCGCTCGGAACGGGTCCGTCGTGGTCGCTCGTTGGACGAGGACTCCGACTGATCCGAGCTGTTCGCAGTTGCGTTCACCGAGGACTGCTCGGTGTTGGCCTCTCGTGATTCAGCAGCGCCAGGCTGAGCAGCAGTGTTGGACTGAGTAGCAGCGTTGGACTGTGATGTGGCGTCAGCCGGCGTAGCGGAATCGTCGAGCGGCAACTGGTCGGGCGCACCCGCGCGGCGACCTGCAGCTCTACGGCCTCGGGTACGGCGTGGGGCGTCGGTCCCGTCTTCGGCAGGAGCCTGTTCGCCGGACTGCGCAGCAGTCCGGTCAGGTGCATTCTCTGCACGCGCAGGGCCATCGACCACGGGCGCCGAGCTCACACCGGCGGTGGCAGTACCGGGGCTCGACAGTGCCTTGTCTGCATCGGGCTCAGCAGCGCCGGACTTGGATGCGCCAGACCTGGAGCCGTCCGACTTTTGTGCACCGCTACCTGACTGCCGCGCGGAAATGGCAGCGATCAGGTCGCCTTTGCGCATGCCGGAGACACTCTTGATTCCGAGTTCGCCAGCAAGGCTGCGTAGCTCGGTGAGCACCATTCCGGACAGGCCAGCTCCGCGGCGCGTCTTGTCTGGGGCGGAGATCAGTTCCGTATCGGTCACGGAGGTCCTTTCCTTCCCTCGCTCGCAGTGTGCGCAGCAGAGGGTTCGTTCCGGAGCACGAGGGTCGTATCGAACCCGGATATTTCCGTTCATGATCGACGCGATTCGGACAGACGACCGACCCGAGACCGCATGCAAACTACGGGAGGGGCCGAGCCAGGTACATCACGAAACTCGGACGTTGATTCCCCCGAATACTGTGACTTGATTGCCCTGGTGATAACCGGCGTCTGAAGCGCACGATATACGGACTTTCCTCAGGATAGCCTCCGAGAGCGCAGTCGGCAACATCCGGTTACCAGCGAGTTTCAAGAAATGCAGACACCGTCTGCTACAGCGAGCTCGAGGACCCTTACACCTTCCCCCTCGGCCAACCCTCTGAGGTCCTCAGGGAAGGGCACGGTACACAGCGCAAGCACCGTCGGTCCAGCACCGGACAGCACCGCTGCGATATCCCTCGAGCGCAGCGCCGCTATCCACTTCGCAGATTCCGGTAGTGCGACCGACCGTTGCCCCTGATGCAGCAGATCTT
The DNA here is from genome assembly GCF_004795915.1 of Rhodococcus sp. PAMC28707. NCBI lineage: Bacteria > Bacillati > Actinomycetota > Actinomycetes > Mycobacteriales > Nocardiaceae > Rhodococcus > Rhodococcus sp. PAMC28707. Next base: position 3,413,717 of record NZ_CP039253.1, on the reverse strand, counting down.
CGGTAGCGGGCATCAGAAGATCCGGACGTTGGGTGAGCGCGACGACGGTCAGGGCTCCGCGGCTGACATTGAAGGCAGCGTCGCGGTGCGGAACCAGTTCGGGCAAGAGCCCGCGAGTGTGCGACGTCGAGGACCGTTCGGCGGGAACCAACGCGACGACGTGGATGTCCGGATGAACCGCCAGCCGGACGGCCGAATACTTTCGTTGAGTGATGCTCGCGCTCGCCGGCTCGCTCCACGACACCACCGCACCGCCGAGGATGCTGGCAGATGCATTGTCAGGATGGCCCTCGAACTCCGACGCCAGCTGCACGAGCTGATCGAGGCTCAAAGTCAGGGCAGGATCGAGCTTGGCAGCGAGCCCGTTGGCCGCGGCCAAACCGCCGACGACGGCCGACGCCGAAGATCCCAATCCTCGCGAGTGCGGGATCACGTTGGTGCACACCACATCCAGACCGTCTGCCCACACCCCGGCTGCTTCGAGTCCCCGCTCGATCGCTCGCACCACCAAATGGGTGGGACCCCAAGGCACGTCGTCCGCGCCTTCACCTTGAACACGAATGCTCAGCCCGGACGCCGTCGTCGTCACCGAGATCTCGTCGTAGAGTCCCAGCGCGATTCCCAGGGTGTCGAAGCCGGGCCCGAGGTTCGCGCTGGACGCGGGAACCCGGGCCGTCACCGTCAAACCCTGCGGAAGTGTTGTCGTCATGGGCTGAGTCTTCGCCACTACGCCAGCTCGAGGGCCGACGCGACAGCTACCGGATCGACCGGAATCGGCTCGACCACAGGCATTCCCGCCAGGGCCGTGTCGGGATCCTTCAGTCCGTTGCCGGTGACCGTGCAGACGACGGTCAGGCCGCTGTCGAGCCAACCTTCCCTCCGCGCCGCAATCAGGCCCGCGATGCTCGCTGCGGACGCAGGCTCGACGAAGATGCCTTCGGTCTTGGCCACGAGACGGTAAGCCTCGAGGATTTCCTCGTCGGTAGCGGCACGGAATGCGCCGCCCGACTCCTCTTTGGCCGAAACTGCACCGTTCCACGACGCCGGGGACCCGATGCGAATGGCAGTGGCGATCGTTTCGGGCTCGGCAACGGGCGCTCCGTGTACGAGCGGTGCCGCACCTGCGGCCTGCACTCCGAGCATCCGCGGCTTGACCGTGGTGAGGCCGTCCCGGAAGTACTCCGAGTAACCGCGCCAATACGCAGTGATGTTGCCTGCGTTGCCTACCGGCAGCACATGGACATCGGGAGCATTTCCCATTGCGTCACAGATCTCGAATGCCGCTGTCTTCTGGCCTTCGATACGAACGGGGTTCACCGAGTTGACGAGTCCGATCGTCGGAAACTCTGCGGTGGTCTTGCGTGCGAGTTCCAGGCAATCGTCGAAGTTGCCCTGCACCTGAATGATCTTCGCGCCGTGCATGACCGCCTGGGCAAGTTTGCCCATGGCGATCTTCCCCTGGGGGACGAGGACGGCGCAGCCCATGCCTGCCTTGGCCGCGTAGGCCGCAGCGGACGCCGAGGTGTTGCCGGTCGAGGCGCACAGAACAGCCTCCTGCCCGCGCGCAAGCGCGTCGGTGACGGCCATCGTCATACCGCGGTCCTTGAACGACCCGGTCGGGTTCAAGCCCTCGACCTTCAGATGGACCTCGCAACCGGTGAGCTCGGACAGTCGCTCTGCATGGATGAGCGGAGTTGCGCCCTCGAGCAGCGTCACGGTCTTCCAGTCGGGACCGATCGCGAGGCGAGAACGGTACGCCTCGATCAGGCCTGGCCAGGGGGTGTGGACGCTCATACGGTGGTGCCTTCCAATCGGAGAACGCTTGAAACGGAGGTGACGACGTCCATCTTTTCCAACGCCGACACGGTCTTGGACAACGCGGAATCCGACGCCAGATGAGTGACGACGACCAGGCAGGCACCGTCGCCCGACCCCTGCTGACGCACGGTCGAGATGCTCACGTCGTGGTTGGCGAACTCAGCAGCGACGGTGGCCAGCACACCTGGGCGGTCGGCCACCTGCATGTTGACGTAGTACCTGGTGGTGATGTCGCCCATGGGAGCAATCTTCAGCTTTGCGTACTTGGATTCCAGCGGGCCACGGCCACCGTAGAACTTGTTTCGGGCAGCCATGACGAGGTCACCGAGAACGGCGGAAGCGGTCGGAGCGCCCCCGGCACCTTGTCCGTAGAACATGAGACGTCCGGCAGCCTCGGCCTCGACGACGATGGCGTTGAACGCGCCGTTCACTGTGGCCAGCGGGTGGTCCAGCGGAACCAATGCCGGATACACACGCGCCGAGATTCGGTCCTGGCCATTGGGTGTGGTGATGCGCTCGCAGAGCGCGAGCAGCTTGATGGTGCAGTCGAGCGAGCGTGCCATCTCCAGGTCGGCCGAGGTGATCTTGCTGATGCCTTCACGGTAGACGTCGCTTGCCGTCACGCGAGTGTGGAATGCGATCGACGCGAGGATGGCTGCCTTCGATGCCGCGTCGTAGCCTTCGACGTCGGCGGTGGGATCCGCCTCGGCGTAGCCCAATCGCCCTGCCTCGGCCAATGTCTCGGCGTAGTCCGCACCTGTCTCGTCCATCGCAGAAAGGATGAAGTTGGTGGTGCCGTTGACGATTCCGGCCACTTTGTTGACACGGTCGCCTGCGAGGGACTGCATGAGCGGGCGGACGACGGGAATGGCACCGGCGACCGCAGCCTCGAAGTACAGGTCGGCGCGTGACTTCTCGGCCGCGTCTGCCAACTCTCCGGTGTATTCCGCCAGCAGCGCCTTGTTTGCGGTCACCACCGACTTGCCCTTCTCCAGCGCGGCGAGGATCAGCTTGCGCGGTACCTCGATCCCACCGAGGACCTCGACCACGATGTCGACGTCGTCACGATCCACCAGCGCAGCCGGGTGATCGGTGAGCAAAGCCGGGTCGACCCCGCGATCTCCGTCGATTCGACGTACGGCGATACCCCGGATCTCCAGGGGAACACCGACTCTCGCTTCGAAATCCGACGCGTTCTCGGTCAGTATGCGTACTACCTCGCTGCCGACGTTCCCGAGTCCGAGTACCGCGATGCCTATGGTCTTCTTCGATGTCATGGTTGCACCTCCAAGCTGAGCAGATCTTGCAATGTCTCCCGGCGCAGAACGAGGCGGGACTTTCCGTCTTTCACTGCCACCACGGCAGGTCGAGTAAGCAGGTTGTAGCGGCTCGACATCGAGTAGCAGTAAGCACCCGTCGCAGCTACCGCCAGCAGATCACCCGGACCGACATCACTCGGCATCCAAGTATTCTTGATCACCACATCGCCACTCTCGCAATGCTTTCCGACGACACGCGCCAGAACCCCCTCGGCCTCACTGTCTCGCGAGACAAGCCGACAGTCGTACTCCGCCTGATACAGCGAGGTACGGATGTTGTCACTCATTCCGCCGTCGACGCTGATGTAGCGCCTGCGCAACGCGGCATCGACGGTGACGTCCTTGATGGTTCCGACCTCGTACAGAGTTACAGTGCCAGGACCTGCAATGGCGCGACCGGGTTCGACATCGACCTTCGGAACAGGCAGACCGACCCGAGCGGATTCGGTCGCGACAATCGACTTCAGCTTGGCTGCGAGCTGATCGATCGGTGGCGGATCGTCGCTCGGTATATACGAAATGCCCATGCCGCCGCCGAGGTCGATTGTCGAAATCTGGGAGGTCTTGTCCACGCCGAATTCGGAGACCACCTCCGCCAGCATGCCGATCAGCTTGTGCGCAGCCAATTCGAATCCGTCGACCTCGAAGATCTGCGACCCGATATGGCTGTGCAATCCCACGAGCCGCAGGTTGCCTGCCGCGAACACTCGACGGACTGCTTCGAGTGCAGAACCGTCGGCGAGCGAGAAGCCGAACTTCTGATCCTCGTGAGCAGTTGCAATGAATTCATGTGTATGCGCCTCGACTCCGACGGTCACGCGCACGAGGACGTCCTGTACGACGTCCATTCCACCGGCGATCGCGTCGAGCCGATCGATCTCGATCATCGAATCGAGGACCACGTGCTCGACACCGGCGGTGACGCCGGCAGTAAGTTCTGCGACGGACTTGTTGTTGCCGTGCATGGCAATTCGGTCGGCCGGGAATCCCGCGGCAAGGGCGACACTCAGCTCGCCGCCGGAACACACGTCGAGCGAGAGCCCTTCGTCGGCGACCCAGCGCGCAATTTCCCCACACAAGAACGCTTTGGACGCGTAGTGAACACGTGCGGGATCACCGAACGCAACAGCCATTTCCCGTGCACGCGAACGGAAGTCGTCTTCGTCGATGACGAACAACGGGGTTCCGTACTCGGCTGCCAACTCCGTGACCGGCACTCCGGCCAGGGAGACTACGCCGTCGTCGGCGCGTTCGGCGTTGCGCGGATAGACATGCCCGGGAAGCACTGTCATGTCCGCCGCAGTCGCCGGCTTTTCGGTCACGGTGTCCCCGATCGGGGTTGCGGCATGCTTCGGTCCGGCGGGATGTGCGCTCACATTCGCTCCGGTGCACTGACTCCGAGCAGAGCAAGGCCATTGGCCAGCACCTGCCTGGTTGCACTACCCAACGCCAAACGTGCGGTATTCACTGGGCCTGGCTCCTCGTCTCCTTGTGGAAGTACACGACATGCTCCATAGAAACGGTGGTATGCACCAGCCAATTCTTCCAGGTAGCGGGCGATGCGATGCGGTTCACGCAAGTCTGCGGCACTGGCAACGACTCTCGGGTATTCGCCGATGGTCCTGATCAACTCGCCTTCCTGCTCGTGCGTGAGCAAGCTCAGATCCGGGTTTTCAGCGGTGACTCCCAGTTCGACGGCGCCGCGAGCAAGTGATGCGAGCCGGGCGTGCGCGTACTGGACGTAATAGACCGGGTTCTCGCTGCTCTCACTGGCCCACAGTTCCAAGTCGATATCGATGCTCGAGTCGACGGAGGACCGGACCAGGGCGTACCGAGCCGCGTCGACGCCGATGGCATCGACGAGATCGTCCAACGTGATGACCGTGCCCGCACGCTTGCTCATCTTCACGGCGACACCGTCACGCACCAGGTTGACCATTTGGCCGATCAGCACCTCGACGGTGTTCGGATCGTCACCGAAGGCAGCCGCAGCGGCCTTGAGTCGACCGATGTACCCGTGGTGATCGGCGCCGAGCATGTAGATGCACAGATCGAAGCCACGGCGGCGCTTGTCCTGGAAGTACGCGATGTCGCCGGCGATGTATGCGGCGTTGCCGTCACTCTTGATGACGACGCGATCTTTGTCGTCGCCGTAGTCGGTGCTCTTGAGCCACCATGCCCCATCGGCCTCGTACAGGCTGCCGGAATTCTTCAGATACTCCACGCTTCGCTCGACGGCACCGGATTCGAAAAGCGAGTTCTCGTGGAAGTAGACGTCGAAGTCGACACCGAACTCGTGCAGGTTTTTCTTGATCTGTTCGAACATCAGCTCGACGCCGACGGACCGAAATGTCTCGGCCGCGTCTTCCGGGGACAGTTCGAGGGCTTGCGGGTTCTCGGCCAGTACCGCCGCTGCGATCTCACCGATATAGGCACCCGCGTATCCGTCTTCGGGTGCGGGTTCGCCCTTTGCCGCCGCGATGAGCGAGCGGCTGAAGCGATCGATCTGCGCGCCGTGATCGTTGAAGTAGTACTCACGCACCACTTCGGCTCCCTGTGCCGAAAGAATCCGGCCGAGAGCGTCACCGACCGCGGCCCACCTGGTACCACCGAGGTGGATCGGACCTGTCGGGTTGGCGGAGACGAATTCGAGGTTGACCTTGACGTTGTCGAGCAACGTTCCGTTGCCGAAGGATGCGCCCTCTGCCAGAGCCTGCGCAACGATCGCGCCCTGAGCATCGGCGGCAAGGCGGATATTGAGGAACCCGGGCCCGGCGACCTCGGCGCTGGCGATCGCGGGCTCGGCGGCCAGTGCTTCCGCGAGCCATCCGGCGAAGTCACGCGGATTCGCGCCCGCCTTCTTGGCGACCTGGAGAGCAACATTGGTGGCGTAATCGCCGTGCTCAGGGTTCCGCGGACGCTCGACCGTCAGCATCGGGGGCAGCACGGACACGTCGAGGCCGCGTTGGGCAAGCACCTTCGCGGCGGTCGCGCGTAGCAGTTCGGCAAGGTCGGCGGGAGTCACAGGTAACCATCTTATGGTCTGGAGCACGGCCGGTTCGCAGCCAGTACCTACACCAGACCCACTCGAGACCACCGTCACCGCTGCAGCTCCCTCGAAGGGTCCGCTCGGAACGGAGAACGTACAGTAGTGGCGCTCTGCGATAACGGTCGCCATCTTGTCGCGGAGCCTGCCAGCTTTGTGTGCTCCGGCACACGCCCCACAACGGAAAGAGCGACGACAGCGATGCCCACGGGTGAAGAGAGCGGCGGTCAGGGCAATAAGTCGGCCGCCAAAGCCAACAAGGCCATCAAAGGCGCAAAGAAGCAGAAGAACAGAGGCATACCATCCGTCAAAGGCGGATTGGCCAAGAGTGGACCGCAGGTTCCCTGGCTGACCATCGGTGCCGTGGTTGTCGTCGTCGGCCTGGTCGCAATCCTGGCCGTCAACCTCTTCCCCAAGTATCAGGACCAGGCCGAGGCGCAGAAGTTCGCGCCGAGCGAAAGCAACCAGGACCCCTCATCGTCGATCGCCGATGTAGTGAAGATGGATTACCCCGCTGCGCTGCACGTCTCTCCCGAGCAACGCGTCGCATACGACCAGCTGCCGCCGTTCGGTGGTCCGCACGATGCGGTGTGGGCCACCTGCACCGGCGTCGTCTATCCGGAAGCCATCCGCACAGAGAACGCAGTGCACGGCCTCGAGCACGGTGCCGTCTGGGTCACATACAACCCCGATGAACTCAGCGAGGACGAAATCTCCCAGCTGGCCGGCAAGGTGGACGGCGAGTCGTACATGATGATGTCGCCGTATCCAGGGATGGATACGCCGGTCTCTTTGCAGTCGTGGGGCCACCAGCTCAAGTTGGACAGTGTCGACGACGAGCGGATCGGCCAGTTCATCGCAGCGCTGCGTCTGAACCGTTACGCATACCCGGAGGTCGGCGCGAGCTGCGCGACCATTCCAGGTTCGTTCGATCCTGACAACCCACCGCCGTTCGATCCGTCGGCGCCCGGCGCTGAGGCTGTGCCGATGGATGGTGCAGGGATCACTCCGGACGCGAGTGAGATGTCGGGTGCGGGTGCAGGCACCGCCGGTCTACCGGCTGATCTGCAGCTTCCGAGCGATCTACAGCTGCCACCCGAACTGCAGCAGCAGGCTCCGACACCATGACGTCGGTGGAGGAGCGGCCCCGGGCCGTACGGAGCCAGAAGACGGCGTTGCTGATTCTCGGCATCGTCGCCGCGATTGCGGTCGGTTTCGCACTCGGCTTCCTCGCACGCACTACGTTTCTCGGCGGCGACGACTCGGTTCCTGCCGCCGACTCGGTCGATGTCGGTTTCGCGCAGGACATGTCGGTCCATCACAACCAGGCAATAGACATGTCCGCTGTCGCGTTGACCAACGCCGAGGATCAGCGCGTGAAGACTTTGGCGTTCGACATGCTGACTTCCCAGCAAAACCAGGTCGGTCAGATGCAGGGCTGGCTCGCGGTCTGGGACCGCTCCCCCGTGGGACCGGACGGCTACATGGGCTGGATGTCCGGTGACGAGCACGGCCATTCGATGGCATCGATGACGCCGGCTGAATCAGGCTCGATGGCTGCCATGCCCGGCATGGCAACCAACGAAGAGCTAGCCGCATTGCGGAAGGCAACCGGCCCGGCCGTCGACGTGATGTTCCTGCAGTTGATGCTGCGGCACCATCAGGGCGGGCTTGCGATGATGGAATACGCCGCAGATCACGCCGAAACGCCTGCGCTGGTGCGGCTCGCGCAGTCGATGATCTCGACGCAGGAAGGTGAAGCCACGCTCATGAAGCAGATGCTCGCCGAGCGTGGCTCCGAACCACTTCCTTTCAATTAGGTCGACCCTTCGGCTCGCGTCAGCGCGCGGAATACGTCCAGTCGGTCACCTCGGGCATATCCTCGAGGTGCTCGACGATGTAGCTCGCGTGCCGAACCAATTGCGCAGTGCAGAATTTCTCGAGCTCACTGCCATTTTCTGGCACTCGACGCGATCGCCGTAGCGCCTCGAGCACGAGGTGATACCGACTCATCTTGTTGAGCACCACCATGTCGAACGGCGTTGTGGTGGTGCCCTGCTCGTTGAACCCGCGGACGTGGAAGCGACCCGCGCCGGTGCGGCCGTGCAGTAGCTCGTGGACTGCACGTGGGTAGCCATGGAATGCGAATACGACATCGGTGTCTGCGGTGAACAGACCCACGAACTTGTCCTCCGGGAAGCCGTGCGGATGCGCATCCGGAGTCATCAATGCCATCAGATCGACGACGTTGACCATCCGAACACGCAGGTACGGAACCCATTCCCGCAAGATCTCCGCGGCCGCAAGTACCTCCTGCGTGGGAACGTCCCCTGCCGCGGCGAGGACGATGTCGGGCTCGTTCGGGGCGCCGTCGGAGTCGGTTTCGGTTCCCGCCCATTCCCAGATCGACGCTCCCGCCGCGCAATGTGCGTTGGCCTGCTCGAGCGTCAGATACTGAAGATGGGGCTGTTTGTCGACGACGATCAGGTTGACGTGATCACGACTGCGCAGGCAGTGATCGGAGATCGACAGCAACGTGTTGGAGTCCGGCGGCAGCCAGATTCGAACGACCGCGGGTGAGAGCGGGATGACGGCGTCGATCATTCCTGGGCCTTGGTGAGAGAACCCGTTGTGGTCATTTCGCCAGCACGTACTGGTCAACAGGACGTTCAGTGACGCGACGGGTTCACGCCAGGGCAGGTCGGCGGCATGTTGGAGCCATTTCACGTGCTGGATCATCATCGACACGCTTACCATCGCGAACGCCTCGTAGCTGGCGAAGACGCCATGCCCGCCTGCGAGAACGTATGCCTCCAACCATCCCTCGCACAGGTGCTCACTGAGCACCTCCATGACGCGGCCGTCCGCCGAAAGATGGTCGTCCCACTCCTCGGTCGGCAGCTGCCAGCATCGATCGGTCTCCTCGAACACCGCCGCCAGCCGATTGCTCGACGTCTCGTCCGGGCAGAACAGCCGGAAGTTGCCACCGCCGTCGGGGCGTTTGTTGTCGGCGTAGATGTCGCGCATGAGTTCGCCGAGGACCCGGGTCGTCTCGTGGAACCCTGCTCCGGGTGACTCGATCGCGATCTCGTACTTCTCGAGCGGCGGAATCCGAAGAGGCTGAAGGAGTCTGCCACCGTTGGCGTACGGCGTCGATCCCATTCTCTTGTCCCCCGACGGTGCCAACGCAGCGAGTTCGGGAACGAGAGCGCCGTCGGCGTCGAAGAGCGCCTCCGGCTCGTACGAGCGCATCCAGGATTCGAGCTGCGCCAGATGTGCGGGGTTGCTCCGTACTCCTGACAGCGGCACCTGGTGAGCCCGGAAGGTCCCCTCTACCAGGACCCCGTCGACGCTGTGCGGCCCTGTCCACCCCTTCGGGGTGCGCAGGATGATGGCCGGCCAGCGCACCTGGGCGGGGGCACCGCCTGACCGTGCTGCATCTTGAATGGCGCGAATTTTGCTGTGCGAGTTTCGTATTGCTTCTTCGAGGGCTGGAAAAACAAGGCGGGGATCATCACCGGAAACGACGACCGGGTCCCAGCCCTGCCCGTGCAGAAAGTCGACGATGTCCTCGTCTTTGCTGCGTCCGAATACCGTGGGCCCTGCAATTTTTGCTCCGTTGAGATTCAGAATCGGCAGCACGGCACCGTCGCGGCGCGGGTTGAGAAACGCCGGCAACTTCCACGAGCCTGCGAGAGGTCCGGTCTCGGCCTCACCGTCGCCGATCACACACGCCACCATCAGATCCGGCCGGTCGAACGCGGCACCACCGGCATGTACGAGCGCATACCCGAGCTCGCCGCCCTCGTGGATGCTGCCCGGCGTCTGCACACTCACATGACTGGGAATGCCACCGGGCGAGGAGAACTGACGACACAGACGGTGCACACCCTCGGTGTCCCGCGAGATATGCGGATAGATCTCCGAGTACGTCCCCTCGAGATAGGTCGACGCGACGAGTGCCGGCCCGCCGTGGCCGGGGCCCGTCACGTACAGCCAGTCCGCGCCGGTGTTCTTGATGTTTCGGTTGAGCAAGGTGTAAATCATCGACAGGCACGGGCTGGTCCCCCAGTGCCCCAGCAAACGCGGCTTGATGTGCGCCGCGGTGAGGGGCTCACGCAGCAACGTGTTGTCCTTCAGATAGATCTGGGCCACGGTCAGGTAGTTGGCAGCTGCCCACCACCTCAGATCGAGGTCCAGATCTTCGCTCGAATAGCCATGATCGGTCACGCGGGTCCTTTCGTCTACGTGCATGCCACAGACTGTCCTCCTTCTAGGTCAACACGAGGGTGATTTCAGGTGACGGATGGAATGCGCTAGTCTAGGACCCGCCCACAGGCACGCCGGAATTTCAGTACGCACAGTTCCGGCGCGCCCCCGTAGCTCAGGGGATAGAGCGTTCGCCTCCGGAGCGAAAGGTCGCAGGTTCGAATCCTGCCGGGGGCACACCTGCGTCACACGCTTTCGTATTGCCACCCTTGATGCCAACATGGGTCGTGGCCGATACCGAACTCGACAACACCGCATCCGAACTGTGTGCCGTCGATCCACGAGACTTCGTCACCGCGCGCACAGCCGCGGTTGCAGTGGCCAAGGAATCCGGGGACCGAAAGCTCGCAGCCTCGATAGGCAAGCTCCGTAAGCCCACGACTGTCGCATGGATGGTCAACCTCCTCGTACGCGAAGAACCCGAAAGCATTGCCGAACTGTTCGATATCGGCAACAGCCTGCGCGACGCGCAACGGAGATCATCGGCCGAAAGACTCAAGGAACTCTCCGTTGCGCGCGCACAGTCGATTCGCGCGCTGACGCGTCGGGCTGTGGAGATTGCTCGCGAACACGGCCACCCGAGCACGGAGAATGCGGCACGAGAAGTCGGACAGACACTGGGTGCCGCGCTCGCGGACCCCGAGATCGGCGCACGGGTGCAGGCAGGCCGTGTCGTGACTGCCGAGTCCTACAGCGGTTTCGGGCCCGCGGTGCTCACCTTGGCGCCCGAGCCCGAGAACACCGCCCAGGAATCATCACCGGAGAACCCGGAAGCCGAAACGCGTGACGACGCGGCCGACAAGCGACTCGAGGAAGCCCGCGGACAGCTCACCGAAGCCCACAAGGACGAAGAGTCGGCCCGCGAGGCCGTCGACTCTGCAGACTCTGCGTCCGAAGCCGCTTCCACGGACCTTTCCGAGATCAAAGAGCGAGTGGCCCGCCTACGTGCCGCACTCCACGACGCCGAGGTCGAGGAGGCGGCGGTCCGCACGACCGAGAAGTCGGCAGATCGCGAAGCACGACGCTTGCGACGAGTCCTCACCGATGCCGAGGCGAGAACTGCCGAGTTACGCAGCACGGTGGAGCGTCTCGGCGGTTAACCTACCGGTTCGATGATCGCGGTGATGGCCACGATATCGCCGGCCGGAATGTCGAAATGCTCAGTCACTGCCACCGACATACCGCCGTCGAACTCGAGCGGGAAACGTGCCACGACGCTGGTTCCCCATTCGCGGATCTCTACCTCGCCGATGCCGATGATCGGCTTGTACTGGGCGCCGTTCTCGAGTTCGTCCCTGATGAACGCTCCGGTGTCACCGGTATGCTGTCCGTTCTCCACACGGCGACACCCGTCGGCGAGACGGACCTTGGTGGCATCGTGACTGAGCAGGGCCTTGATGTATTCACGTGCCATCGCGACGCGACCGGAATCCACCTGGCGCGTGGCATAGGTGGCAATTCCAGCCAGGAGCGGTTGCGCGAGTTCCTGCCTGCAGATCAGCAAGTCCGGAAGATACGGGTGGGACTGGTTGTACCGCAACGGTGTCCCGTCGATACGGGAGCAATGCAAACCCGCTGCGAGTGCGACGCCGACGGGCGCTGCCGAGTCCCACTCCCATTGGCCACCGGAATGCACGTAGGCGTCGACCTCCCCGCGCACGACTGCCATGGCTTTGGCACCTGCCGAACCCATGGTCACGACGTCGGCATCGACCGCGCGCGCGAGATCGTCCATGTAGTAGGGCGGCCGAGAGTCACTGACCACAAGCGTGGGCCTACCGGACTGCGGCGGCGGGCCGGTGACATCGGCCGTCGAGTAGACGACGCCCAGCGCAGGCTGGGCAACTGCCGACGCTGTCATCCCCTGGTCTTTTTCCCACAGGCCCACGTGTACTGCCCAGTCGGCTCGACCCTCGATACCGTATTCGCGGGAACCGTCGAGTGGGTCGATGATCCAGACACGGGTCGCATCCAACCTGCGGAGATCATCGGCCGACTCCTCGGAAAGCACTGCATCGCCGGGGCGTTCGCCTGCCAATCGGCCAAGGATCAGCGCGTCGGCTTCGGTGTCGCCGATCCTGCCGAGTTCCCGCCCCTGGGTCGTTCGTCCTTCGCGTTCGCGAATGTCGAGCAGCAATCGGCCTGCCGACTCGGCGAGGTCGGCGGCGAATCGGGCATCGTCTTCGGCCGAGTACAGGGCGCTCACGATCCCAACAATTCCACAATCCGAGCGGCCTGTGTTGCCGGATCACCGTCAGAGGCCGCCAACACCAATTCGGGGTGCTCGGGAGCTTCGTAAGGGTCGTCTACCCCGGTGAAGCCGGTGATCTCACCAGCGATAGCTTTGGCGTACATACCTTTCGGGTCGCGCGCTGCGCAGACGTCGAACGGAGTGTCGACGAACACCTCGAAGAAGGGCAGTCCGGCCTTCTCGTGCACCTTCCGCACCTCGTCACGGTCTTCGCGGTACGGGCTGATGAGACAGGCGATCGCGACCACCCCGGCGTCGGCAATCAGTTGGGCGACAGCCCCCACCCGCCGTACGTTCTCGGTACGGTCGGCTGCATCGAACCCTAAATCGGAATTGAGCCCGTGACGCAGGTTGTCTCCATCCAACCTATACGCCGGCCGTCCCGACGCCACCAGCAAACGTTCCAGTTCCGCTGCCACCGTGGACTTTCCCGAAGCCGACAAGCCCGTCAACCAGATCGTGGCGCCGAGCGTTGCACGTTCCTCCCGGGCGACACGGGACGAATGCCAGACAACTTTCGCTGCCGACAACGTGGGGCCGGTGATCATCCCGGCGGCAACCGTGGCTCCGGACGACTCGTCGACGAGCAGGAAGCTGCCGGTGACTCGGTTACGTCGGTACGGATCGAACAGGATCGGATTGTGGGTTCGGATCTGCACTCGGCCGATGTCGTTGATACTCAACGATTGTGCAGCTTCGTCACGATGCAGAGTATTGACGTCGAGCCGGTAGTCCAGTTTTTCCACCCGCGCTGGTGTCGACGCCGTGGTGTGCATCAGCACGTACCGGTCGTCACTGCGCAACTGTGCGCCCTCTGCGAGCCAACAGACCATGGCATCGAGCTCTGTTCCGACGAGCGGACGATTGTTGGGACGGCACAACATGTCCCCGCGCCCGACGTCGACCTTGTCCTCGAGTTCGATACATACCGCCGAGGGGGCGAACCCCTCGTCGACCGGCGTTCCACCCGGTCCCCACACCGCTGCGATTCTGGTGACGAATCCGGATGGGAGCGCTACGACTTCGTCCCCGGGTTTGAACACTCCGCTGGCGACGGTGCCTGCGTACCCCCGGAAGTCGGCATGTTCACCGGAGCTGTGTTTCGGCCGAACTACATATTGGACCGGGAATCGGGCGTCGATGAGGTTACGGTCGGAGGCAACGTGGACGTCCTCGAGGTGGTGCAGAAGCGAGCTCCCCTCGTACCAGGGCATCTGCGCGGTGCGATGGACGACGTTGTCTCCGTCGATGGCCGACATCGGTACGAACGTGAGGTCGGGTACTTCGAGTTTCATCGCGAATTCGCGGAACTCCGCTTTGATCTCTTCGTACCGGGCGCACGAATAGTCGACGAGATCCATCTTGTTGATGCACAACACGAGATGTCGGATACCGAGCAACGACGAGAGAAACGCATGTCGCTTCGTCTGTTCGAGGATCCCGTGACGTGCATCGACGAGTATCAGCGCAAGATCGGCGGTTGATGCTCCGGTGACCATGTTTCTGGTGTACTGCTGGTGCCCCGGCGTATCGGCGATGATGAATTTTCTTCTCGGCGTGGAGAAGTAGCGATACGCGACGTCGATCGTGATGCCTTGTTCCCGCTCGGCGCGCAGCCCGTCGGTGAGCAGTGCGAGATCGACTGTGTCGCCGCCGCGTTCACGACTGGTCTTCTCCACGGCCTCCAACTGATCCTCGAAGATCGCCTTCGAGTCGTAGAGGAGCCGACCGATGAGTGTCGATTTGCCGTCGTCGACGCTTCCCGCCGTAGCCACTCGAAGCAGTTGCGACATCAGAAGTACCCTTCCTTCTTGCGGTCTTCCATTCCGGCCTCCGATATGCGGTCGTCGGCCCGTGTCGCGCCGCGCTCGGTCATTCTGCTGGCGGCGACTTCCAGTACCACGTCGTGCGCATCGGCGGCGGAGGACTGCACACACCCGGTGCAGGTCGCGTCGCCGACGGTACGAAACCGGACCGTCTCCTCGAAAGGTTCTTCCCCCGGCAGCACCGGTACGAATCTCGAGACTGCCAGGAGCATTCCGGCTCGTGGCACGACCGTGCGATTGTGCGCGTAGTAGATGTGTGGGAGTTCGATCTGCTCTGCCTCGATGTATTGCCAGATGTCGAGTTCGGTCCAGTTCGACAGCGGAAACACCCGGAAGTGCTCGCCTCGCCGGTGACGGCCGTTGTACAACTGCCACAGTTCCGGGCGCTGGCGACGCGGATCCCACTGGCCGTGTTCGTCGCGAAAGCTGAAGACACGCTCTTTCGCACGCGCCTTCTCCTCGTCCCGACGGGCACCACCGAACACGGCGTCGAACGAGTTCTCGGCGATCGCGCGTAGCAGTGTCGCGGTCTGGAGTCGGTTACGACTGGCCCCCGGCCCGCTCTCCTCGATCGAGCGTCCCGAGTCGATGTCGTCCTGCACGCTGGCCACGGTCAGGTTGACGCCGAAATGCTCGACCGCACGGTCGCGGAAGGACAGGACCTCGTCGAAATTGTGGCCGGTGTCGATGTGCATGACGGCGAACGGGAGTCTGGCGGGCCAGAAGGCTTTGGCTGCCACATGAAGCATCACCACCGAGTCCTTGCCGCCGGAGAACAGCAGCACCGGACGTTCGGCGGTAGCGGCGACTTCACGGAAGATATGGACGGCTTCCGCTTCGAGCGCAGCAAGGTGCGTGAGTTCGTACGAGGTCGACATCGGTGAAGCCCTCCGATCACAACGCCTCGGTCCATATTTGGACCGGTGCGGTTCAAATCCGTGATCGAAGAATAGAACGTGTTTCAGTATTGGTCAACGGGTCGGTGCAAGACCGCCTACTTCTGCCGTGATCGCACCGGCAGCCGCAGCGAGTGCTTGCCCACGCTCGGCAATGCTCTCGCCCGAGATCGACGCTCCGACATGCAGAGTCAGCACCAACGACTGATGACTCTGCGCGTCGTACGTCGGGGCCGCGATGACGCTGACCTCGTGCGTAGCGTCGGCACCAGCCTCCTCCGCGCCCAGGTACACCCGCTCACCGAGGCCGGACACCATCTCGCCGAGGAGCTCGCGGACCTCCCCCGGAAGATCGTGTGCGGCAACACCCGCCATGACGGTATGCAGCCGCTGCCCCACAGCCGTCAACGTCTCGACGAGATACCCGGTTCTGCGGCACTCGTCGACCACGCGGCGAAGATGAGCTACGTCCATCCGGACCGGCAGGGTCGGTTCACGACCCAGCCAAGAATCGAGTCGCTCGTCGGTATCCCACAGCACGTACATGAGCCCTACCGGCGGCGCGAACGGATAGACCTGCCCCACCTTCACGGCAGCCTGCCGCCCGTCGGGACAGGTCAACTCGAGGATGGTGATGCGATCGCCGACCACACCCGAAGCCGTGCACGTCGTGTCGTATCGCGCACTGAGAGCTTCGAGGTGCGTGCGCGCGAGCGGGCCGACCGCGAACCCCTGCTGCGCCGCGCGCCCGGCGGTGATCAGCGCCGGACCGAGACCGTAGGTGACCGAAACAGGGTCGCGAACCAGGTATCCAGCGCCGACCAGCGAGGTCAGGATGCCCAGACAGGTGGGCTTGCTCAGACCGAGTTCACGTGCCAGCGCCGAGAGTCCGAACCGTCGGTCACTCCTGGCAACCATGAAGTCCAGGACCGCGACGACGCGGTCGGTGGGGGGCGAGTTACGACTGGTCATTGACCCTCCCTAGAACACGTTCTATTGTCGATACGGAACCCGTTCTACCACATCGGTACAGATTTGTACCACTAGGCAGAAGGAGATGGGTGTGCTCACCGATTCACTCGCAGAAGCAATCACGGCGGCCGAGAAGATCATCGAAGACGCTCCGCACATACGAACAGAACAGGATCTACTCGAGGGATACGACTACCTCGCCGGCAGCATCCGCGCATCCATCCAGATGGCCTGGGCGTACGACAAGGACTTCCCGTACTTCGCGAGTTCGACCGGCCCATACACGAAGATGGGCCTCGACAACCCCGACACGCTCTACTTTCACGCCAACATTCGTGACGATGTGGAATACGTCGTACGTGGGAAACGTGGTACCACAACCGATCTCAGCTTCCAGATACTCAAGGGTGACTACTCCCCCGTCGATGTTCCGGACAGCCTGACCGCCTTCGACGATCGCTCGATCGACATCGACGACGACGGAACATTCGAAGTGCACTTCGGTCGTCCTTCAGACCTTCCCAACCACTTCACCATCGGCGAAGGTTCCTCGATGCTGGTCGTCCGCGAGGTCTACAACGATTGGTCCGCGGCCCGTGGCACGCTCACCATCCATCGAGCAGGCGCGTCCGGGGAATCCCCCGCGGCGCCCACGAAAGAATCTGTGGCGAAACGCTATTCCACCGCAGGCAAGATGCTCCTCGGCCGCATCCACACCTTTTTGCAGTTCCCGCAGTGGTTCTACCTCAATCTCGACGTCAACACCCTCACCGAACCGCGGCTCACGCCAGGAGGATTGAGCACCCAGTATTCTTCGGCCGGTCACTACGAACTGCGCGAGGACCAGGCCATGATCATCACGGTGCCCGTGTCCGACGCTCCGTATCAAGGGTTCCAGCTGGGCAGCATGTGGTATATCTCCCTCGACTACATCAATCACCAAACTTCGTTGACTGCAGAGCAGGCGCAGACCGATCCGGACGGCTACATCAGGCTGGTGGTCAGCGAACGAAACCCAGAGGTGACCAACTGGATCGAAACGACAGGTCATGCCCGCGGGTACGCGCAGTTTCGATGGCAACGAGTCTCCCGCGAGATGACCGCGGCGGACGGCCCTACCGTAGAAATAGTCGATTTCGACGACATTTCCTCGCATCTACCGCACTACGACGCGAACAAGATTTCACCGGCGGACTTCGCCCTGCGCATCGCAGCCCGTCGCGACGCTGTCGGACGAAGGATGCTCGGATGACGGGACAACTCGACGGCAAAGTTGTCGTCGTCTCCGGCGTCGGACCATCCCTCGGCCGGTCGATTGCACTGCGCAGCGCCGCCGCGGGTGCCGACCTGGTGCTGGCCGCACGCACCGAAAGCTACCTTCTCGAGGTCGGCAAAGAAGTTGCCGAACTCGGCCGCATGGCGATCACCGTCCCAACCGACATCACCGACGAGGCTTCTTCCCAAGCGCTGGTCACCCGTGCAGTCGAGGAGTTCGGCCACGTCGACGTACTGGTCAACAATGCGTTCGCGATCCCGTCGATGAAAGACCTCGCCCACACCGACCCTGCCGTCATCCGGCAGGGATTGGAGCTATCGGTGTTCGCGACACTGCGGCTCTCGCAATTGTTCACCCCCGCGTTGGCGGCATCGGAGGGCTCGATCGTGATGATCAACTCTGCCGTCATTCGGCACTCCCAACCCAAGTACGGCGGTTACAAAATCGCCAAAGCCGCCTTGCTTGCCATGTCGGAAACTCTCGCAACCGAACTGGGGCCACAAGGAATTCGGGTCAATACTGTTGCTCCCGGCTACATCTGGGGCGAGTCGCTCAAAGGCTACTTCGACCACATGGCGAAGAAGTACGGCATCACCAGCGAACAGATCTACGAGCAAACTGCCGCGACAATGGACCTACGACGGCTGCCCGAACCCGACGAGATCGCCGACGCCGTCGTATTCCTCGCTTCCCCGTCGGCTCGGGCGATCACCGGCCAATGCCTCGACGTCAACTGCGGCGAATACCACCACTAGGAGCGCACATGACCAGCACCGAACGCACCGACGTCGGTACCGTCGAAGATCTACACGCGTCTGCCACCAAGTTCACCGGCCTCGAAGATTTCGGTTCCGACGATTATGTCGAAGCCCTCGGTGTCCTGCTCGACTCGTACAACCGTGATGCACAACTGACCGCACTCGGATCGAAGATGAGCCGGTACTTCCTGCGCGGCGCGCTGGTCGCGCGTTCACTCAGCGAGCTCGCATGGAAGCAGAATCCGACGCACGCCGACGTCACGATCGAGCGGCCGATCTTCGTGACCGGTCTTCCTCGCACCGGCACGACTGCGCTGCATCGACTGCTCACCGCCGACCCGTCGCACCAGGGTTTGGAGATGTGGCTGACCGAGATGCCGCAACCTCGGCCGCCGCGTGAGACCTGGGAATCCAATCCGCTGTTCACGCAGATCCAAAAAGGGTTTGCACAACACCATGTCGAACACCCCGAGTTCATGGGCGTGCACTACATGTCCGCAGCCGAAGTCGAGGAATGCTGGCAGCTACTGCGGCAATCGGTCCATTCCGTAGCCTACGAATGCCTCGCGTACCTCCCGACGTATTCGACATGGCTGGCCGAACAGAGCTGGCTCTCGACCTACCAACGACACCGGAAGAATCTCCAGCTCATCGGTATGAACGACACCGATCGCCGTTGGGTTCTGAAGAATCCGAGCCACCTGTTCGCTCTCGAAGAACTGCTACAGGTCTACCCGGATGCGCTGGTGATCCAATGCCACCGTGAACCCCGCACGATCATGCCGTCGATGTGCAGCCTCGCCGAGCACGCCACCGAAGGTTGGTCGGACCTGTTCCGCGGCAACGTCATCGGGCGCACCCAGGTCGATCTGTGGGAGCGTGGACTCAACACTTTCTCCACTGCGAGATCCGGTGCGAACTCGGCGCAGTTCTACGACGTCGACTATCACGACTTCGTCGCCGACCCCCTCCGCACGGTCGAGCAGGTGTACCAGAACTTCGGACTCGATCTCACCGAGAATGCGCGCTCAGCCATGGACGCCATGCACACCGAAAGTCGAAGCGGGCAGCGGCGGCCGGCTCACAAGTACACGCTCGAGGACTTCGGCCTCGACGGCGAAGACATCGACCGCCGGTTCGGGACGAGGTAATCAGCGGTCCATCCGCAGGTCGTCGATGGCCTGTTCCGACGAACGCTAGGGTGGCGGGATGGCTCCGACACGCTGGCAGATCGACAACACCGAGGACCAGTCCAGGAAGTACATCGAACGCTTCGCGCGACTTCAAGAGCGAGGCGTCGACCTACACGGCGAGGCGCGGATGGTCGACGCACTCCTGGCTCCGGGGAGTTCGGTCCTCGACGCGGGTTGTGGCACAGCCCGTCTCGGCGCCGAACTCGCCCGGCGCGGACATCGAGTGACCGCGGTGGATCTCGATCCGGTCCTCGTCGAAGCCGCGCGAGAGCACACCGACCTGACGGTTCATCAGGCCGATCTGACCGAACTCGACCTCGGCGAGACATTCGATGCCGTCGTGGTCGCCGGCAACGTGATGGTCTTCATGACGCCGGGCACCGAACGATCGGCTCTCGAGCGGATGACGGCGCACCTGAAGCCCGGAGGAGTCTTCGTCGCCGGATTCGCCACGGACAGGGAGTACACCGTGGAGAAGTTCGACGCCGACCTGAATTCGGTCGGCTTACTCCACGAGCACCGCTTCTCGACGTGGGATCTGCGACCGTGGCACGAGAATGCGGACTGGGCTGTGACCGTAACCAGGGCTCCTGCGCTACTTGCCTGATTCGAGTTCGAGATGCATTTCGCCCCACGCGCCCAGGGACAGGTCCCCACCCGATGGGAAGAGCCGGGCATCGCCGCCGCCGCCCATGGGAGGATGGAGGAATGCCAGCGCCATCGCCACTTCCCCTCGATCCCATTGCAGAGGCCCACCGTCAGTGGACCGCACATGGATGGGGTGACGTCGCCGACGGAATGGCCGCTGTCACTTCGTTGATGCGGGCGCAGCAGATCATGCTCGCGCGAGTAGAAGAGACGCTCAAACCCACTGGTTTGACGTTCTCCCGCTACGAACTTCTCACCCTGCTGACGTTCACGAAGAACGGTGCACTGCCGATGGCGAAAGCCAGTGCGCGACTCCAGGTTCACCCCACGAGTGTCACCAACGCCGTCGACCGCCTCGAAGCGGCGGGGTACGTGCGCCGAACACCGCACCCGAGCGATCGTCGAACGACGTTGGTGGAGATCACCGAAGAGGGTCGCACTCTGGCCGTCGACGCCACCGAAAAACTCAACGAACAGGTATTCAGCAAGCCCGGTTTGTCGAAGGAACGTCTGACGTCGCTGGTACGCATTCTTGCCGAGCTGAGGCGCACAGCCGGTGACTTCGAGGACATCGGGTCGTCACCGGCCTGGTGAACGGAGCGCGCTCAGCTTCGCTGTATCCGCGCACGAAGCAGCCCTGCTGTCACTGAGGACAGCAGGGCTGAACGGATCGATCACCGATTGACGAATGTCGCCTTACGCTTGTCGATGAAGGCAGACATGCCTTCCTTCTGATCCTCGGTCGCGAAGGTCGAATGAAACAGCCGACGCTCGAACCGAACACCTTCGGCCAACGAGGATTCGAACGAACGGTTGACCGCGTCCTTGGCCATCATCGCAATCGGAAGCGACATCTCGGCGATGGTCGTCGCGGTTGCGATAGCGTCGTCGAGCAGGTCCGCGGCGGGCACGATCCGCGAGACGAGCCCCGCTCGCTCGGCCTCTTCGACCTTCATGTTTCGCCCGGTCAGGACCATCTCCATAGCCTTGGCCTTACCGACGGCACGAGTCAGGCGCTGCGACCCACCGATTCCGGGGATGACCCCCAACTTGATCTCCGGCTGACCGAATACTGCGGTGTCGGAAGCGATGAGAACATCGCACAGCATGGCCAGCTCGCAGCCTCCACCGAGGGCGTATCCCGATACGGCCGCGACGATCGGCGTGCGCGCTGCCGACAGTCGATCCCAGGCACTGAACAGGTCCTCGGCATAGACGTCCATGTACGACTTCGGCTGCATTTCCTTGATATCGGCACCCGCAGCGAAGGCTTTCTCCGAGCCGGTGATCAGGATCGCCCCGATACCGTGGTCTCCGTCGAGGTCCTCGACCGCGGACACCACCTCGTGCATCAGCTGAGAGTTCAACGCGTTGAGCGCCTTCGGCCGATCGAGCGTGATGATCCCGACGCGGCCTCGCCGCTCCAGCAGGATGGTTTCGTACTCGCTCACTTGCTCTCCTCTGTCGAACGCTGGCGAATGTCGTTGATGATGCCGGAGAAGTCCACGTCCGTTCCACCACCGGATGTTTCCTTGAACTCGGAGTAGAGCTCAGCGGCCTTGAGTCCGAGAATGCCGTGGACGCCGTTGGCGCGCAGTGCATTGGCAGCAAGACCGAGATCTTTGTCCATCAATGCTGCCGCGAACCCGGGTGTGTAGTCGTTGTTGGCCGGACTGGTCGGAACCGGTCCTGGCACAGGACAATTGGTAGTCAGCGCCCAGCACTGACCGGACGCGGTGGATGCGACGTCGAACAACGCTTGATTGCTGAGACCGAGCTTCTCACCGAGCACGAATGCCTCGCTGATCGCAATCATCGACACCCCGAGGATCATGTTGTTGCAGATCTTGGCGGCTTGGCCGTTGCCCGCGGCGCCACAGTGGACAACTTTGCGACCCATCACGTCGAGAACAGCGGCAGCCGAAGCGAAGTCCTCTTCGGACCCGCCGACCATGAACGTCAGCGTGCCCGCCGCCGCACCGCCGACACCACCAGATACCGGAGCGTCGAGACCGCGGTGGCCCGCGTCGTCGACAAGCTTGTGCGCCGCGTGCGCGTCGGCGACATCGATGGTGGAGGAATCGATGAACAAGGTTCCAGGCGCGGCAACTGGAAGTAGATCCTTGTACAGATCGAGCACGAGCTTGCCGTTGGGCAGCATCGTGATCACGACATCCGCGTTCGACACTGCAGCCACGGCAGATTCGACGACGGTCACGCCGTCCTTCGTTGCCTGCGCCAGCGCTGCAGGGACGAGATCGAAGCCCTGAACCGTGTATCCGGCTTTCACCAGGTTCGCTGCCATCGGTCCGCCCATATGGCCGAGACCGACGAAACCGATCGTGTTCTCACTCATCGCTGCCCTCCAAGTTCGTTGCTCAATCCCAGTTCGGCGGCACCCAACGGGGCGAAATAGCGATCGACGTCCTCGCTGGTGACATCGGCGAGCGTCGGCGGAGACCACTTAGGGTTTCTGTCCTTCTCCACCACCTGTGCTCGGATTCCCTCGACGAGGTCATGTGAATCCAGACTGGCCGAGGACACCCGATATTCATCGTCGAGGACTTCCTCGAGCGAGGCTGCATCAGCGGCCCGCCGCAGCGACTTCAGCGTGACCTTCAGGGCGACCGGTGACTTCGATTCGATGTCGTCGGCAGCGATGTGTGCGTCGGGTACCTCACTGCGCCGCAAGCGGTCCACGATTTCTTCGACGGTATCGGCGCTGTACGCGGCGTCGATCCAGCTGCGTGCAGCGTCGAGACTCGATGTGGGTGCCGGTTCGGTGAACGAAGCCAACGCATCGGCGAGGGTTCCGGTTTCGAGTGCAGCGTAGAAGTCCGGCAACTTGTCGGAGGGGATGTAGTGATCGGCGAACCCGGCCGCGATGGCGTCACCTGCACCCATGCGGGCGGTGGTGAGGCCGAGGTGCGTTCCCAATTCTCCCGGTGCACGGGAGAGCAGAAACGTCCCGCCGACGTCGGGGATGAAACCGATACCGACCTCGGGCATCGCGAGCTTCGAGCGGTCGGTCACGATTCGGGTGTTGGCGTGGGCGGACAGTCCGACACCGCCGCCCATCACCACTCCGTCCATGATTGCCACGTACGGCTTGGGGAATCGCGAGATAGCCGCATTGAGGATGTACTCGTCGCGCCAGAAGACCTTCGACCCGCTACCGCCCTCTTTTGCGTCGTGGTAGATCGAGACGATGTCACCACCGGCACACAAGCCACGTTCGCCTGCGCCGGTGAGGAGTACCAGTTCGACCTCATCGTCGACGGCCCACTTCTCGAGCTGCGGCGCGATGTCGAGCACCATCGCATGATTCAACGCGTTGATGGCTTTCGGACGGTTGAGCGTGATTCGGCCGACGCCACCGCGCAGGTCGAACAACACCTCGGGTTCGCTCATGCTGCTCCCACAATCGAACGAGCCACGACGACTCGCATTATCTCGTTGGTCCCTTCGAGGATCTGATGGACACGAAGGTCTCGGACGATCTTCTCCACACCGTACTCCGCGAGATAGCCGTAGCCACCGAGTAACTGCAGTGCGGCGTTGGCGACGTCGAATCCGGTGTCGGTTCCGAATCTCTTTGCCATAGCGCAGAGTTCGACCTTGTCCTCGGCCCCGGTCTGCAACGCCTCCGCAGCGCGCCACAGCAGAGTTCGGGCGGCTTCGAGCTCGGTCTTCATATCTGCCAGTCGGAACTGCAGGGCCTGCGCGTCGAGCAATCGATTGCCGAAGGCCTTGCGCTCGGCGAGGTAGGACACCGCTTTGTCGAGAGCGCTCTGTGCGCCACCGATCGAGCAGGCGGCGATGTTGAGGCGTCCGCCGTTGAGGCCGTTCATCGCGATGCGGAAACCGTCGCCCTCGTTTCCGAGCACGTTGGCGGCCGGAACACGGACATCCTCGAAGACGACCTGCCGCGTCGGCTGGGCATTCCAGCCCATCTTCTTCTCGTTCGCTCCGAACGACAGGCCTGCGGAGTCCTTCGGTACGACGATTGCCGAAATGCCCTTGGGCCCAGCTTCGCCCGTTCGCGCCATCACGACGTAGATCTCGGATACCCCGGCCCCGGAGATGAACTGCTTCACTCCGTTGAGGATGTAGTCGTCGCCGTCGCGGACAGCCTTGGTCGTCAGTGCCGCGGCATCGGATCCGGCACCTGGTTCGGTGAGGCAGTAGCTTCCGAGCTGGTCCATCGCGCACAGCCCCGGCACCCACTGACGACGTTGCTCGTCGTTGCCATAGGTGTCGATCATCCACGTCACCATGTTGTGGATGGAGATGTACGCCGCGATCGACGGATCACCGGTGGCAAGTTGCTCGAAGATGCGCACCGCATCCACGCGCGTCAGATCCGACCCGCCGACGTCCTCACCGATGTAGATTCCGCCCATACCCAGGCTGGCAGCTTTGCGCAGTACGTCGACGGGAAAGTGCTTGTTCTGATCCCATTCGACTGCCTTCGGTGCCAGGAACTCGTCGGCGAAGTCGCGTGCTGTTTCGTTGATCGCCCGTTCGTCCTCGGTCAATGTGAACATCGGCGGTCAGTCCATGTTCGGGATGACGAAGTGGTTCGCAGTTTCTTCTTTTTTGCCCGAAGGCCAACGCTGCGTGACCGTCTTGGTCTTGGTGTAGAAGCGAATCGAATCGGGTCCGTGCTGGTTCAGATCGCCGAATCCCGAACGCTTCCAACCACCGAAGGTGTGGTACGCGATCGGCACCGGAATCGGGACGTTGACGCCGACCATGCCGACCTGAACGCGTGAGCAGAAGTCACGCGCGGTGTCACCGTCGCGAGTGAAGATCGAGACACCGTTGCCGTACTCGTGTTCGGACGGCAGACGCAGTGCATCCTCGTAATCCTCGGCGCGGACGACGATCAGGACGGGACCGAAGATCTCTTCCTTGTAGATGCGCATGTCCGTCGTCACCTTGTCGAACAGTGTTGCGCCGGCGAAGAATCCGTTCTCGTGGCCCTCGAGCTCGAAGCCGCGCCCGTCGACGACGAGTTCGGCACCCTCGTCGACGCCGATCTGGGTGTAGTCGTTGACTCGCTTCAGTGCATCGCTACCGACGAGTGGACCGAAGTCCGCGTTCTCGTCGTCACTGCGGCCGATCTTCAGGTTCTTGACACGCTCGGTCAACTTGGCCACCAGTGCGTCGGCCGTCTCTTCACCGACCGGAACAGCAACCGAAATCGCCATGCAACGCTCACCCGCAGAGCCGTACGCGGCACCGAGGAGTGCGTCGGCGACCTGGTCGAGATCGGCGTCGGGCATGATCAGGGCGTGGTTCTTGGCGCCGCCGAAGCACTGCGCACGCTTGCCGTTCTTGGCGGCGGTCTCGTAGATGTACTGCGCGATCGGCGTGGAGCCGACGAAGCCGATGGCCTTGACGCGATCGTCGTTCAGTAGAACGTCGACGGCGTTCTTGCCACCGTTGACGACGTTGAAGACGCCCGGCGGCAGACCTGCTTCGAGGAACAGTTCGGCCAGCTTGAGCGGCACCGAGGGGTCACGCTCGGAAGGCTTGAGAATGAATGCGTTGCCGGTGGCGATGGCTGGGCCGGCCTTCCACAGCGGGATCATGGCGGGAAAGTTGAACGGAGTGATCCCTGCAACGACTCCGAGCGGCTGACGCATGGAGTAGACGTCGATGCCACCACCGGCACCCTCGGTGTATTCGCCCTTGAGGAGGTGCGGAACGCCGATCGCGAACTCGATGACCTCGAGACCACGCTGGACGTCACCCTTGGCGTCTGCGACGGTTTTGCCGTGCTCGCTCGAGAGCAACCTGGCCAGCTCGTCCATGTCTCGGTTGATGAGCTCGACGAACTTCATCAGGATGCGGGCACGACGCTGCGGATTCCACTTGGCCCATTCGACCTGGGCTTTCTCTGCATCCGCGATCACGGCCTCGACCTCGGCATCACTGGCCAGCGGCACGAGTGCCTGCACCTCGCCGGTGTTCGGATCGAAAACGTCACCGAAGTTGCCCGAGGTGCCGGAGACGTGCTTGCCGCCGATGAAGTGCGAGAGCTCGCGAGTCATGAGATCCGTCCTAACCGATACGAGAAGATGATGTGTTGTCATCCTATAGTCGGACATCCATGTATGTCTAGAGGTTTACTCGCCCAACCTCCGATAGAAGCCCACGAGATCGGCGACAGCGGAGCTGACCTCGAACTCCTCGTAGCCACCCGAGCGGAAGGCGCGCCGCAGGATCAGCGGGTCCAGATCCTCGATCGCCGGAGAAAACTCTGCACGCGGCAACGACGGAAACGGCATCTCGTTGCCGAACCAGTCCTCACGATCGAACTCGATCTCGCATTCCCCGACATCCTCGATCAACATTTCCAGATCGACGCCACGCAACGTCAGAATCGTCGCCGCCGAAGCGTCGATGTGCTCGGCCGCGATATACATCAGCGCAGCCGCATGCTTGCAGGGCCACCCGTCGTCCGGGCAGGTGCAATCGAAATCGAGCTGACCCTTGTCGTGCGGCAGAAGCGTCGAGGCAAGCTCCTGCGGGATCGCGTTGGACGCAAGTTCCGCGAGCATCCCCGGATTGGAGCGCACCCTGCCCACCAGAGCCGAAACCTCGCCCTGTGACAGCGGATCCACGGTCACCGACGCCGAGAACGGTTCGAGCTGACTCCCCTGAACCTCGCCGTAGATCTGACCGCGTTCGACCCCGAGCGTCAGCACCTGACCACCTCGGGCATACGTACGTCCCCGCGCAATCCGACCCGGATCTGCCAGCTCTTCCATGGCGGTGACGAAGTGGCGGCCCCACCAGGTCTGCCCGAAAGCTCCACGCTTGTTCTGTGATTCGATGCCGCCCTTGACTTTACGACGTCTACCGTACTGACCGAAGTCCGCCATCACTCTCCCACTGCATCTTCGCTGAGGCGGAACAACTCACGCAATTCGCCGGTGTCCATCTCGGTCACCCAGTTCTCACCCGTCCCGACGGCAAGGTCCGCAAGATCCTGTTTCGAACCCAGCATCCCATCGATACGTTCTTCGACGGTGCCCACGCACAACAACTTTCGCACGTGAACGTTTTTGCGTTGGCCGATGCGGAACGCACGATCGGTAGCCTGATTCTCCACCGCCGGGTTCCACCACCGATCAAGATGCACAACATGATTGGCCGCAGTCAGGTTCAAACCGGTGCCACCTGCCTTGAGAGAGAGCATCATGATCGGCGGCCCGCCGTCCTCCTGAAATTTCTCGACCATCGCATCACGGTTCGACTTGCTGACGCCACCGTGCAGGAACGGCACTTCGGTACCGAACCGCTCGGCGAAATACGGTGCGACGAGTTCCCCGAACTCGCGAAACTGCGTGAACAGCAGCACCTTTTCGTTGTCCCCGAGAACCGAATCGAGAATGTCCTCCACCAATCCGACCTTCCCGGACCGATGCTGACCGCGCTTGAGAACCGGCGAACCGTCGGACAGGAAATGCGCGGGATGATTGCACACCTGCTTCAAGCGAGTGAGGGCCGAGAGCACCGCCCCCTTGCGCTTCATGCCCTTCGCGTCGGCGATCTGAGCCATCATCTCGTCCACCACTGCCTTGTAGAGCCCCGCCTGCTCGGCCGTCAGATTCGCGCGAACCGTCATCTCGACCTTGTCCGGCAGGTCGGCAATGACCGTCGGATCGGTCTTGACGCGACGAAGAATGAACGGCGAGGTGATCGCGCGCAATCGTGTGACCGCACTCTCGTCCTGCTCACGCTCGATAGGCACCGAGAACCGCTTGCGGAAATCGGCAGGCGCACCGAGCATTCCCGGGTTCGCGAAATCGAGAATGGATCGAAGCTCGTCCAGCCTGTTCTCGACGGGCGTGCCGGTCAATGCCAATTTCAGATCGGCGGGAATCGCGCGAGCAGCCTTGGCTTGAACCGTCCCGGCGTTCTTGATGTGCTGAGCCTCATCGAGAACCACCCGGCGCCACGTCCGTGCCGCGAACTGCGCTCGATCCTTGGCCATCAGGGCGTAAGTCGTGACAATGAGGTCGTGCTCGGTGATCGCCTGCTCGAGGGCGTCGTCCCGCAACCGCGCCGGACCGTGATGAACCAGGACCCGCAAGTCAGGAGTGAACTTCGCGGCTTCACGCTGCCAGTTGCCGACGACCGACATGGGTGCGACCAACAGCGTCGGCGTCGGGCTCTTCTCGTGTGCGAGCAGAGCCAGCACCTGCAGCGTCTTCCCCAAACCCATGTCGTCAGCCAGAATTGCGCCCAACCCCAACCGAGACATGAACGCCAACCAGTCCAGACCACGTTCCTGGTAGGGCCGCAGAACAGCATTCACCCCCGCTGGCAACGGAATCCGCTCCGGGACGGCGTCGGGCTGCAGCAGCGTCTTCGCCCACCCGGTAGCGGTGATCTCCTCGACGGGTGCAGGCGGCGGCGAGGAGATCGTCATTTCGCGCATCAACTTGCCCAGTTCGGTTCCGTCGCCATGATGCTGCGCAACGTATTTGGCGGCGGCGGCGAGCTGGCTTCCGTCGGCCAGCACCCACACCCCACGAAGACGAACCAGGTCACCCTTGGACACTGCCAGCCGATTCAACTCACCCTCCGTCAGCACCATGTCGCCGAGTTGCAGTTGCCAGTCGTACGAAACCAACTCATCCATCCCGACGGCGCGGTTCTCGGCGGCCTTCGTCACGGCGGGCGAATCGACCCGCAGTCGCATCGACGGGTCCAGTCGACTCCACGCCCTGGGTAGCAGGACGGTCGTCCCCGACTCCGAAAGAGCTTTCGCGCCGTGTTCGACGAGATCGATCACAACAGAGGTGGGGAGCAGCAGATCCAGGGTGCCAGGGTGGGACGGGAGGTCACGCAACCGCGGGTACGCCGCGACCGCCTCTCCGAGCTTGCGCACAGCAGTGCTCAACAGGCTCGCGTCGACCTTTCGGCTCATGGGCACCGGAATCGGAGCTTCCCCATCGGCCCGCAGGCACACCTGAAGCTTCCACAACGCCCCTTCGCTCTCGTCTGCCTCCGCGGCCTCGTCGTCCGGCTCCAGCAGACGCAACACGAGCGCGGGTTCGTCGACGGTGAGGCTTGCCCGCCACTTGTCCATCAACGTCGCGGTCTGCGTCGTACCGTCTTCGACGGAATCGTCGCGAACGAGGGCCGCCAACAACGGATGGTCCGAATCAGGCTTTCCCAGTATCGATCTCACGATCGGATCAGTGATCTCTTCGAGGAAGTCCTCCAGCAACTTCTTCGGCCTGTTGCCGTGGCACTGAACCGAGGGCATCGTCACAGCAAGCTCACTGAGCCACGCGCGCTGCCGTTCCCCACCCACGAGACGCCACCTGGGCCACCAATGCCCGTCGATGAGGATCAGCGCAGGCACGACGCGTCCGGCCCGCACCCATCGCTCGA
Source organism: Rhodococcus sp. PAMC28707 (assembly GCF_004795915.1). Lineage (NCBI taxonomy): Bacteria > Bacillati > Actinomycetota > Actinomycetes > Mycobacteriales > Nocardiaceae > Rhodococcus > Rhodococcus sp. PAMC28707. The sequence continues at coordinate 3,384,028 of NZ_CP039253.1, read as the reverse complement.
CTCCCCGCGCAACATGCCCGAGATACCGGAGGTCCCCGGACATCGCGGCGTGCGAGTCCGGGGTGCGCAGTAGAAGCTCGGCAGCATCGACCGGCGCCAGCGCAAGGGCAGGCACTCGTACCACGCGAGGGTCGCCCGCACCTGCAGGCGGGAACGCGACATCGACCTTGTGACGGAAGGTCCGGGCCACCGCCCGGGCGTGCGTGGCCGGAAGATCCGGCTCACTGCCGGACGCCTCTTCCTGCCACAGCATCAGCCCCGAACCTGGAGACCAGAGACCATGCAGCATTGGTCCATCCAAGCAGGGAGGCATCAGCACAGTTGGGTGTGGTGTTCCAGTTGCAGCCATTTCCGACGGGATCCCGTCCGTTCCGTGCGTGATCGGAACACCATGCCCATTCGGAGACCGGTCGATCGGCGGATCGAGGCGAGTATTCGGGGCTGGCGGCGGCGTCGGATCCTCGGCGCTGAAGTTGGCTCACGCCGACGGAATCGCCGCGGTCGGAGTAGCGAGTTCGGCAGAGCGTGAGTGGGGGGAGAGTATGCGTGCGAAGTTCGTCGAGTCCGGTGATACGTTCTCCGACGAGATCCGGGTTGGGAGCAAGCAGGCACGGCGCTGGCGCTCGTAGAAGGTAGGCACGTCGGCTGATTGCACCTTTGTCGGTGCCATACGGCACACTCTCGAGAGTCAACTGTGGTTCGAGGATTGGGTGTGTGTGAAGAAGCTGCGTATCGCGCTGCTGTTGGTAGCGGTTACTTTTGCGATGGCGGCATTCGGTTCCTGCGATAGTGGGATACCCGGTTTTGCACCGCCACCTCCTGCGCCGGGTAGCCCCACGCGCGTGCAGATCGAGGAACTTCTCGCTCAGGTACCGGTCGTTGCCGCGAGGCCGGATGCCCTCGGTTACGAGCGTGGGTGTAAAAAGGGCGAAGGTTGCGTCTTCGGTCCAGCATGGACCGACGACTACGACGGCCCCGGCGGTCACGACGGTTGCGACACCCGCAACAACGTCCTCGCTCGCAGCATGAGCGCGTTGGTGTTCCGGGAAGGCACCCACAACTGCGTGGTCCTCGAAGGCTCTCTTGCCGACCCGTACTCGGGTGAGGTCGTGAAGTTCAGCAAATCGGATGCCAGCGCGGTTCAGATCGATCACGTTTATGCGTTGTCCGCAGCCTGGGACATGGGCGCCAATGGGTGGCTACCGGACAAACGAGTGCGATTCGCCAACGACCTCGATTTCAACCTTCTCGCTGTCAACGGACACGACAACCAATCCAAGAGTGACGACACACCTTCGCACTGGCTGCCCCCGAACAAGGCATATCACTGCTTCTACGCAGGGAAATATCTCTCCGTGGCGGCGCAATACGGGCTACCCATCACACAGGCGGATCAGCGCGCCCTGGCCGCGGTCGCCGAGAACTGCTGATACCGCTTCGGCCGTCCGGAATAGACTTGGGGTCATGAATCGCTCGTTGACCAAGGACACCACACTCTGCATGTCACTATCCGGGCGTCCCAGCAACATCGGCACCAGATTCCACAACTACCTCTACGACGAGTTGGATCTGGATTACCTGTACAAGGCCTTCACCACCACCGACCTGCCCGCGGCCATCGGGGGTGTCCGTGCGCTAGGTATCCGTGGTTGCGCCGTCTCGATGCCGTTCAAGGAAGCTGTCATAGAGCTGGTCGACGAGGTGCACGATTCGGCGCGCGCCATCGAGTCGGTGAACACCATCGTCAACGAAGACGGCGTCCTACACGCTTACAACACCGACTACCAGGCCGTTGCGGATCTCCTTGTTGCTTCGGGCTTTTCATCCGAGTTCACGGTCGCAGTCACCGGCAGCGGCGGGATGGCGAAAGCTGTCGTCGCGGCACTTCGCGATTCCGGTTTCACCAAGGGCACCGTAGTAGCGCGCAACTCCAAGACCGGAAATGCGCTCGCAGAGGCCTACGGTTACGACTGGGCGCCGGAGCCCGTGCCTGCAGAACTTCTGGTGAACGTCACTCCCATCGGCATGGAAAGCGGACCCGATGCCGACGCGTCACCGTTCACCGAAGCCCAAATCCATTCGGCGCAAGCAGTATTCGATGTCGTGGCGATGCCGTCGGAGACGCCGTTCATTGCCGCAGCGCGTGCCGCAGGCAAGCCGGTAGTAACGGGCGCACAGGTCATCGCACTGCAGGCGGCAGGGCAATTCTTCCTCTACACCGGTGTTCGGCCTACGAGCGATCTCATCGCCCGTGCATCCGAGTTCTCACGACGCTAGCGCGTTCTCCACCTCCGCGGCCATTGCGGCCTCTCCCGCAGCGTTGGGGTGCAGCGGTACGAACTGATCAGAGAACACGAGCGGTTCGGCCCACCTCGTTCCGACGGCCTGACAACCATCGTGCCCCTCGGACACCACGGACATATCGACGAACGTCGTGTCGGTCTCGGCGGCTGCGCTGGCGATGCTCGTGTTGAGTGTCCGCTGCAGACTGCGTAGGTAGGGGACGTCCCCGGGCGCGACCGGCATCTGCGGCGCGCACCCGATCGTGGGCGGGAGGAGCCACTGATAGCCGACGACGACCACGCGCGCCCGTGGAGCGCGTCGCTCGATGTCGCCGAGCGCCTGCCGAATGGCCGGGTAGGTCCGCGAGGTGATGGTGTCTTCGAAACGTGTCCCGTACTCATCTGCACATGGGCTGTCGGCACCCGGCGATCTCAGTGCCGCACTGACACACGAGGAGATTGCACCGGCGAATACATCACTGTCGTTCCCGCCGATCATCAGGGTGACCAGGTCGGTCGAGTCCGACAGCGCATCGAATTGAGGTGGGGTGTCGGGGTGCTGACGGCTGTAGAAGTCCTCGGTCGACGCTCCGCCGCAGCTCACGTCTTCGAGTTGATAACCGCGCTCGTCTGCGACGATCCTGGCGAAGTTTCTTTCCGATCTCAGGCACCCGAGCGGAGCGCCCGCGGCAAGTGGCAGCACACCGCTACCTGCGCTGAAGCTGTCACCGAGATTCACGTGCTCGACGATCGGATCAGCCTGGGCTGTAGGGGCACAGACCGCACCGGCCATCAGCAGAACAACCACACTTGCCAGATGTCGGACGAGCATGTGAAAAGTATGCGCCTCCGCATGCTCTCATTTCTCGAACTCGTCGATCGCGCGGCATCGCACGCCAGAGGGCATCATCTACATTTGTGCCCGATCACCCAGACATCGCTACTACGCCCGATGCGGGTCGAGTGCAGCCGATCCTCGCCGGTATCGTCGCCGCGCTCGTAGGATTCACCAGTTCGTTCGCCGTCGTCCTCACCGGACTTCGTGCCGTCGGAGCAACGCCGACCGAAGCAGCTTCAGGACTCCTCGCCATCATGATCACTCAAGGTGTCGGGATGGTGTATCTCTCGCGCCGCTACCGACAGCCCATCACGCTCGCTTGGTCGACTCCTGGAGCGGCTCTGCTGGCGGGCACCGGAACTGTCGTCGGCGGCTGGCCTGCAGCCGTAGGAGCCTTCGTGGTGGTGGGTGTCCTGATCGTCGCGACGGGGCTGTGGCCCCGACTGGGAAAGTTGATCCAAGCGATTCCGACATCACTCGCCCAGGCCATGCTCGCCGGGGTACTGCTGCCGTTGTGCCTGCAACCGGTCACAGCATTTGCTGCTTCCCCGGCGGTGATCGCTCCAGTAGTTCTGGTATGGCTGGTCCTGCAACGATTCTCCCTGCGTTGGGCGGTTCCTGCTGCGTTCGGCGCGGCTGCGATCGTCATCGCCATCGATGTGTGGAGTCAGGATCGAATTCCTCGCGCCCTCGATCTGATTCCACGAATCGATCCGACGATGCCGCACTGGACGTGGCAGGCAATCATCGGAATAGCGCTCCCTTTGTACATCGTGACCATGGCGTCGCAGAACATCCCGGGAGCGGCAGTGATGACCTCGTTCGGCTACGACGTCCCGTGGCGACCGGTCCTGAGCATCACCGGAATCGGCACCGTCCTCGGCGCCCCATTCGGCGGCCACGCGATCAACTTGGCCGCCATCAGCGCTGCGCTGGCCGCCGGTCCCAGTGCCCACCCGGACACGAAACGACGCTGGATCGCAGCCTCTTCGGCTGGGTGGTTCTACCTGTTTCTCGCACTGTGCTCGGCAGCCGTGGCTACCCTCGTCGCGATTGCTCCGCCCGGCGTCGTCGAAACGGTTGCCGGTCTTGCACTTTTCGGAACCCTCGGTGCGTCGCTCGCCGGCGCACTCAAAGCAGAGACCGGTCGTGAGGCTGCAATCCTCACCTTCCTCATTGCCGCTTCGGGCGTGGTGGTCTTCGGTATCGGATCGGCATTCTGGGCTCTGGTCGTCGGCCTGCTCCTGCGCTGGGTTCTAGCACGGAAGCCGATAGAGTAACCATGCATGACCGCTTCTGCCGATCACCGCGCCGAGCACAACCCGGCAGCCGAATACCCCGCCCTGTGGCCCGTCGGGACGCGATGGGACGACAACGACCATTATGGCCACGTCAACAATGTCACGTACTACTCGTATTTCGACACTGCGGTGAACGGGTGGCTGATGGCCACAACCGGCCTGGACATTCGGCTACTGTCTGCGATCGGCGTCGTCGCCGAAACCTCGTGCCAGTACCACCGCGAACTGTCCTTCCCAGATCGTCTCCAGGTCGGACTGTCGGTCGAAAAACTCGGAACCCGCAGCATCGTCTACAAACTCGCCCTCTTTCGTGACGCCGTAGGCGACGAGTTGCAGCTTGCTGCAACCGGCCGCTTCGTACACGTCTACGTCGACGCCCAGACCCGTCGACCTGTGCCGATTCCCACCGAAATCGAAGCAGCAGCACGCACTCTGGTCATACCGAGCTAGATACCGATAGCGTCCGCGGTCGAGACGGCCCGCCCCACGATGTCGTCGATCAACGAAGTCGTGGGCGATCCGGCGTCGGCGCGGTTACGAACATCGGCCTCGGCCCGACGCATGACCCCCTCGGCGATGATCGAAAGCTTCCACAGCGCCAGCACCTGCCAAAACCCTGCCGACGTGACATCACGGCCTGTCTTGGCCGCATATTCGGCGGTCAATTCCTCGCGCGTGGGGAATCCTGCCGCAGTGGACGCCATGAAGGGGCCCGCGACGGCGTCTCCGGCCTCGGGCCAGTAGGCCAGAAGTCCGCCGAGGTCTGCGAGAGGATCACCGAGCGTGCTGAGCTCCCAGTCGACCACGGCGAGGATCGAACCCCTGGTCGGTGAAACGATTACGTTGTTGAGATGAAAATCGCCATGTACCAGCGAAAGTTCCTGTTGCTCTGGAATATTGGCAGCCAGTCGTTCGGCGAGAGAATCGATCGCCGGCACCTCGCGAGACTTGGACTGCTCCCATTGCTTTGTCCAACGTTTCAGTTGACGGGACGCGTACGAGCTGTGGCTTGCAAGGTCGAGAAGGCCGACGCTCTCGAGATCCACACGATGAATGGCGGCCAGGGCACCCACCATGTTGAGGCCGACTGCTCTACGGACCTCCTCTGGCAACCGCTCTGCGGTATTCACCGAGTCGAGGACGACACCGTCCACGAAGCTCATCAAAACGAGAGGTACTTCCGATATCCGGGGATCATCCGACACCGCCAACATCTTGGGCACCGGAACAGGTGTGTTCTGCAACGCGGACATGATTCGATGCTCACGCACGACGTCGTGTGCCGACGCAAGCAGGTGACCGAGCGGTGGCCGACGCATGATCCACCGACTACCGCCCGCATCACCCACGGAATAGGTCAAGTTGGATTGTCCGTTGCCCACGCGCTCGAAATTCAACGGCGACACTGCACCGATGCCCAGACTTCCGATCCACCCGGCGACTGCGGGTTCGTCCACACCTGCTGTGGTCATTTGCTTCCTTCCCTCCAGCACTTACTCGGTTGGGAGGATGGTAGCCAAGACCCCGACAGCGGGGGTGGGATCAGCTGGCGCGCATCAAATCTGCATCGACATCGCTGGAGGTCACATTTTCTACCTTCGAACCCACCTCGCGGCGGGCAGCGATCTCGTCGACGTCGCCGACCAGAAGAGACACAAGCGATTCGGGCTCACGTAGCCAGGCGTCTGCCATTGTGCTCAGTTCTGCGCGAGCGAACAGCCCGCTCATCTCGAGGGCGCCGACCCACTCGGCCACAACCTCGGGAGTGGCCTCGGGCAGCGAGGTGCGATCGAGTCGAGCAACCTCGAATTCATAGCAAAAGAATGCACGCATCATGTCGAGCTGACTTCGAGAGAGGGTCTGCGCCTCACCGCTGGCAGTAGAAACAGCATCCGTATAGCGAGCGTCTGCGAGCGTCATGATTTCCCCTTCGAGCGGCTCCGCCTCGTGATGCCGATGAGACCCAAGAGACATTGACCTGGTCGAGACCGTTTCAGGATCGTTACGCTCCATCTGTAACGAATACCACTCATGGCCGATGTAAAGAAACTACGCTCTCGCCCGCTGGTGCCGCCAGGCGAAATCGAGCGTTGTGACCAGCGTCACATCAATGGCCCAATCCGCACCAGCCTCAGCAACGAATGCTTGTCCCGAACCCCTCCTGCAGTGCACCAGGGCCCGACTGAACCGACAATCGCCAGGTAACGTTGCGCTTCGTGGTCGATGTTCCCGTTGGCGTATCCATGCGCATGAAACGTGCACGCGTCGCAATTTTCACGATATTTGCCGTCAACGGCTTCCTCTTCTCCGTCTGGGTCGTGCACATTCCGATGGTCGAACGCCGCACCGACACCTCGCACGCCACGCTGGGATCGTTGCTGCTCCTTCTTGCGGTCGGCGCGATCTTCGGAATGCAGGTCTCCGGACGCCTCTCCGACCGCTTCGGCAGTAACCGACTCGTTATGCTTTCGGCTTCGATGTTGGCCGTTGCACTGATGGGGCCGGCGCTGTCGACCGGCGTCGTCACTCTCGGCGCGTCACTGTTCGTGTTCGGAATGTCCAACGGTGCTCTCGACGTGGCAATGAACGCTCAAGCAGTCGAGGTCGAGCGCAGTTATCCGAGACCGATCATGTCGGCCTTTCACGCCTTGTTCTCTGTAGGCGGTGTACTCGGATCACTGATAGGTGCTGCGACACTGGAAGCCGCACTCCCGATCGAGGTGTCGATGGGCGGCGCTGCACTACTCGGGCTGATCGCCATCGCGTCGTGCACTTCTTTACTGCTGCGCGCGACTCACACCTCGACATCACCGAATCACTCCGACGCACTCCCGCTCGGCTGGTTCTCTCCGCGAGTACTCGGCCTGGGCGCACTGGCGTTCGCGCTGTTTCTGTCCGAGGGCGTCGCAAACGACTGGAGCACGTTGCAGGTGAAGGAACATCTCGACACCTCGGAGGGGATCGCGGCGCTCGCGTTCGGGTTCTTCGCATCGGCGATGACCGTCGGCCGCTTCTGCGCCGACCGCATCAGCGCGCAATTCGGCCCGGTCGCCGTCGTTCGCTACGGCAGCCTCGTGGCCGCAGCGGGAATGCTCCTTGTACTCGTGTCCGAGTCGCTACCACTCACGTTGGCAGGCTGGGCGGCCTTCGGCCTCGGATTGTCCGGGAGTATTCCTCAGATATTCACCAGCGCAGGCAACCTCGGATCAGGCGCGCCTGCGACCAATATGTCGCGCGTCGTAGGCATGGGTTATGTGGGGTTCCTCGCCGGTCCTGCCGTCATCGGCTGGTTGTCGCACGTCGTTCCGCTCACGGCCGCGATGGCAGTGCCCTTGGCTCTTACCTTGCTGGCGGCCGCAACCGCCGGAACCGTTCGTGCGCCTCACATCGGGGTACGGAGCACCTGAACGGAGTTCACGGCCAATTCACATCGAGCGCTCAGGGTCATGATGCATTGTCGTGGCCATGAATCGTGCAGACCAAGCGGCGCTGGGCCTATGACCACGAACACCGACAGCATGGAATTTGTCGAACTGAACGAAGAGGAACTGGACGCAGTCTTCCGCCGACGTGGCACGACTGCGCGAGCAATAGCGGCCGGAGCAGCAGCTCTGATGTTGCTGACCATCCTGGTCGTATTACCGACACTCGGATTCACCTACCCGCACTCACGCGTAGTCGTGACCGAACTTGTCGGCCTGTCGGAGAAAGTGCTCCACTCCTTCGGCATCACACCCGTGCTGATTGCCGTCGCTGCGCTGACGGTCGTCGCACTTATTCGAAAACTTCACTACGGAATCGGCGCGGTGATCACTCTGACGATCGGTGCTTCGCTGACCACTGCTGCCGTTCGGACATGGGCGGCGGGCTGGGTTCCTGCCTCCGCGCTCCCCAACGGCTACGTGACAGCGTGCGCAGCGCTGATGTTCGCTGCAACCCTCGTTGCCGCCACCCGGCATCTACCGATCGTGTGGGGCCTCGGAACTGTTGCAGTGCTAGCTGTCGGCACCGCTGCAATCATCAGCGGAGCGGCGACGATCATCGGCGTCGCCACAACCCTGCTGATAGTCGCCGGATGGTGGGCTGCGGCGTCCGCCGTGATGCTCTACTCACCCGTTGCCGCAGAAAAAGAAGCACGCAACCCGCTCGACACCGCAGCCATGTCGGTACAGCGGCGGCTGCGTTGAACCGAGAAAAACGACCGAGCCTCACTTCGAGGCTCGGTCGTTTTTCGGGCTCTATCTATGTGACTGCTACAGCGCCTTGAGTTCCTCGGTCACGTCGGACACCGACTTCTTGGCGTCGCCGAAGAGCATCGAGGTGCCCTCGGCGAAGAAGAGCGGATTCTCGATTCCCGCGAATCCGGAGGACATCGAACGCTTGAGCACGATAACCGACTTGGACTGATCGACGTTCAGAATCGGCATCCCGTAGATCGGAGACGACGGGTCGTTGCGAGCAGCCGGGTTGGTGACATCGTTCGCGCCGATCACCAAGGTGACGTCGGTGCGAGAGAACTCGTCGTTGATGTCGTCCATTTCCTTCATCGCGTCGTACTCGACGTCGGCCTCGGCGAGCAACACGTTCATGTGTCCCGGCATGCGGCCGGCAACAGGGTGAATCGCGTACTTGACCTCGACACCCTTCGCTTCGAGCAACTTGGCCATGTCCTTGACGGCATGCTGTGCCTGTGCCACGGCGAGACCGTAACCGGGAACGACGATGACCTGGTTTGCGTATGCCATCTGAATAGCAGCATCGGCAGCCGACGTCGCCTTCGCGGTGCCACCAGCGGCCCCCACTGGTCCGGACGCAGCGTCGCCGCCACCGAACCCACCGGCGACGATTGCCGGAATCGACCGGTTCATGGCCTTGGCCATCAAGTTCGTCAGGATCGTGCCCGACGCGCCGACGATCATGCCCGCCACGATCATTGCCGTGTTGTTCAGCGCCAAGCCTGCGGCCGCGGCCGACAAGCCGGTCAACGCATTGAGCAGCGAGATGACCACTGGCATGTCCGCGCCGCCGATCGGCAGCACCACCGTCAGACCGAGAATGCCTGCCAGCACCAAGACTGCGACGATCCACCACTGCGAGACACCTTCGCCAGGGGCGGCGTTGATTCCGATAACTACCGCTGCGGCGACGGCGCCGATGAGCAGAAGCGCGTTCATCGGCTGCTGCAGCTTTCCGATCGTGATCGGAGAGCCCGGCAGTGTTTCCTGGAGCTTGAGGAACGCGATGAGCGAACCCCAGAACGAGATGGAACCGATGATCGCCGCGAACAGCGAACCGATGACGATGTGCACCGTCGGCGACTCGCCGTGGTTGAAGTCCGAGAACCCCGAAGTGTCGAGGAACTCTGCCCAAGCGATCAACGCGACCGTGCCGCCGCCGACACCGTTGAACAGTGCCACCAGCTGGGGCATACCGGTCATCTTCACTCGGCGTGCGGGCGGAATACCCAGAGCGACACCGACGACGAGGCCGACGATGATCAGGATCCAATTCTCGGTGTCCCGAATCGCGATCAGCGTCGCGACGACTGCGATGAACATGCCGACCGCGGCGATCTGGTTACCGCGAACAGCGGTCTTCGGACCGGTCAAACCCATCAGACCGTAGATGAACATGCCGAAGGCAACGATGTAGAGAATGTTGACGAGATTGTCCATCAGGAGTCAGCACCCTTCTCGACGGATCCAGGGGCGACTGCGACGGGCACAGGCTTGGACTTGAACATGCTGAGCATGCGATCGGTGACGACGAATCCACCGATCACGTTGACAGTTCCGAACACCAGGGCGACGAACAGGATGATCTGCAGACCGATCGAGGGATCCTCGACCTTCCCCAGCACGACCAGTGCACCGAGCACGACGATGCCGTGAATTGCGTTGGTGCCGGACATCAGCGGGGTGTGCAAGGTGTTGGGCACCTTGGAGATCACTGCGAAGCCCACGAACCCGGACAACACCAGGATCGCGATATTCGCCAGCAGTGGGGTGTACATCAGTTCTCCTTCTCACGTGTCACGCATGCACCGGCGAGGACCTCGTCCGAAAAATCGGGAGCGAGGCCGCCGTCGACGAGCATGAGTTCGAGCAACGCCGAAATGTTCTTCGAGTACAACTCGCTTGCGTGCTCGGGCATGGTGGCAGGCAGGTTCAACGGCGAGGCGATGGTGACCGCGTGCTTGACGACGGTCTGGCCGGGCTCGGTCAACTCGCAGTTTCCGCCGGTCTCACCGGCGAGGTCGACCACGACGCTGCCGGGCTTCATGCCCTCGACGGCCGCGGCCGTCACCAGACGTGGAGCCGGACGCCCGGGCACCAACGCGGTCGTGATGACGACGTCGAAACCCTTGATTGCTTCTTCCAGGGCGTCTTGTTGCTGCGTCCGCTCCTCCTCGGTGAGTTCGCGGGCGTAACCGCCTTCGCCTGCTGCGTCGATCCCGAGGTCGAGCCATTGAGCACCGACCGAGCGGACCTGATCGGCAACCTCGGGGCGCACGTCGTACCCGGTCGGACGACTGCCGAGACGTTTGGCTGTCGCCAAAGCCTGCAAGCCGGCAACACCGACGCCGAGGACCAATACTGTCGCGGGCTTGACCGTGCCCGCGGCGGTGGTGAGCATCGGAAAGAATCTTGTCGACTCGGACGCCGCTAGCAGCACCGACTTGTAGCCTGCGACATTCGCCTGTGAAGACAACGCGTCCATGACCTGCGCGCGCGAGATACGGGGAATCGCCTCGACGGCGAACGCCTGCACACCCGCTGCCTTCAGCGCGCCGATACTGTTTTCCGCGTTACGCGGCGCCAGGAATCCGATCAACGTCGAACCCGAAGACAGCTTCGCGACCTCGGCATCGGTGGGCGGTGCGACCTTGACGACGACATCGGCACCCCAAGGGTCCCCGATCGTCGCGCCGGCCGAAACGTACAGCTCGTCCGGAATCAGTGCGCCCAAGCCTGCGCCGGACTCGACGATCACCTCGACGCCTTTGCCGATCAGCGACGCCACGATCTTCGGAACCAACGCGACGCGACGCTCGCCGTCCAAGGACTCGCGAACTACGCCCACTCGCACCGGTTTACCAGTGCTCGTCCCTGCAGCGCTGGTCCCCGCTGTGCTCGGATTGTTCTCAGTGCTCTGCGATGTTTCCAAATCTCCGACTTTCGTGAGTTGATTGGCGCCTACGGTTTCGTCGAATGGCTACTTCATCCGCGCGACGAGGAGGCGAATCCATGCGACAAGGCACAAGTTTTCTGATGATAGCCAGAGTCGACAGATCTTAGGTAACCCACGCCACAGTAAGTTCCACCCGGAAGCGAGCGCGATGTAACGCGACGTGCAGGTATGCCACCCAACGTGATCGACGTCATAGGTGCCCGGCAGGTAGAGGCTCGCCTACTGTAGACCCAATGATCGAGTGCGTTTTTTGCGGCATCGTCGAAGGCGACTTACCGGCGACGATCGTGTTCGAAACAGACGACGTATTGGCGTTTCTGGATATTCGCCCTGTCGCCAGGGGCCACATCGTGGTTGTCCCGAAAGTGCACGCAGCTGATCTCGACTCGTTGGATCCAACACTCGGCGCGGCAGTATTCGCGGCCGGTCATCGACTTTCACGCGCACTTCGACGTTCGGATCTGAATACCGACGGCGCCAACCTCGTTGTCAACGACGGGCGGGCCGCTTTCCAGACCGTCTTCCACACCCATCTTCATGTCGTACCCAGGTGGACGGGTGACAAGTTGCGCTTCGCGGGAGGGTTCGTCTTTCGACGGTTACGCAAACCGGAGGAGACCGCAGACGCAATCAGGGAGGGCCTCGATCGCTTGTCCCGAGAGGGTCGACCATGAAAATGTTCTTGGCGTCGTATCGATTCGGTGATCACGTCGAGAAGTTCCTCGCGTTGACGGGAACACCGGGACGCGTTGCTGTCATCGCCTCAGCTGCCGACGGATGGCCGAGCGCCGCCCGCCAGTCGGCAGTCACCACCGAAGTACGAGATCTGCGGGAGCTCGGATTCGATCCACACGAACTCGACCTCCGTTCGTTCATCGACCGTCCTGAGCAACTGGCGAAGGAGCTCGATCGCTACGGCACAGTCTGGGTTCGTGGTGGCAACACCTTTGTTCTCCGTGCGCAATTGAGCCGCAGCGGCGCGGACTTCGCGATCGCACGTCGAGTGCGCGATGGGACCCTCACCTACGGCGGTTACAGCGCAGGCGCGTGTGTCGTGTCGACCACCTTGCGCGGAATCGAGGCGGCCGACGATCCGGAAGAGGTGTTACCGGCAACCGGCACCGAAGTTGTGTGGAACGGGCTGGGCCTGATCGATTTCGCGATAGTTCCACATTTCGGATCGATCCTCGACGACAACGGTTCCGGACCGAAGATGGTCTCGCAGTATCAGCGAGAAAACATCCCGTACCGGACTCTGACCGACGAGCAGGTCGTCGTGATCGACGGCGAACTACCTGTCCTTCTTTAACCGGACTGGGCGATGGGCGCGAGACGGTCGAGCGATGCCCATGCCATCTCGCATCTTTTGCGGGTCATCTCGTCTGCGTCGACGAGAAGAGTGTCCAGGAGTAGCCGAGGTTGTCGCTTCCACGTGATCTCCACTTGTTCTACAACCGCTCGATCGAAGAGTCCGGATAGTTCGAGCGCAACGATCCACTCGTGAATCTCGCCCCGATGGATCATCTCGATGGTGTCGTAATCGACTCCGCCGCCTTGGAATTCGTACGAGAAGATCGCGGCGATGAATGTCCAGGACTTGCTGGCGGAATCCATCATGTTTCTCACCCTCCTTGGTACCCGGCCGAGTCGCCGAGCAGATACCACTAGTGGTGGACGCTAGCCTCAACAGCCACCGGTTTTCGTGTTGTCGCTGCATCGATCAGATAACAGAGTGACTGATGTGACAGATGTGACTTCGATGGCCAGGTCCTCTCGCGTCGAATCTGCCGCCTCGGTATGGTTCTGCACGTGTGGAAGCGCGGAATCCCGTTCGGTGTCGCAGTGCTGGTCCTTGCTGCCACCGGCTGTTCCGCGGAGAACTCGGCATCCACTCTCGATTCGACCAGTTCTACGGCAGCCCCGACACCGGCCACCGGGGAACTCTTCGTCGGCGAGTGCGGTTCGATGACAGACGAGCAGTTGGGTTCGATCACCGGAGTCCCCGGCATTGCCTCCTCCTCCAAAAATGGTGTCCGATGCAGGTGGGAGGCGTCCGATTCCGGCGCGTACGCCATGTTCACGTGGTATCGAGGTAGCCCGATCGACCGCGAACGATCCGTCGCCGCACAGATCGGTCGCGAGATCGCGTACATCGACGTAGACGGACATCCCGGTTTCACTGCAAAGGGTGCCGACACTTCATGTGAAGCGGGAATCGAATCCGGTGACGGATTTCTGCATTGGTCGCTGAACTATGCCTTTGCAGTACCTCCTCGGGACAGCTGCGAGGTTGTCGAGGACCTGGGCCGCGCAACCGTAGCGAACGCGAAATAGGTGAGAGCGATGAACCGAACTCTCACGCGAGTTGCCGTGGTGGCAGCAACATTGCTACTTGCCGGCTGCAGTACCACCATCGAAGGAACCCCCACTCCTGCCGGATTGGGCGGCGATTCACAGTTCGACAAACTGCTGCAGGAATGCACGGCCGTCCCGAACGACAAGATCGCCGAATCCGTCCAAGCGGATGTCGTGGACCAGTACTTCTACGGCGCAGTATGCATGTGGACGGGCACCGGGGCCGCAGGCTTGATAGACGTCACATTCGCCTGGTTCGAGAACAATTCTCTCGGTCGTGAGCGGGTATTGGCCGAACAGCTGAACTACGCAATCGAACCCGTCACGGTTGCCGGAACGAACGCTTTTCTCTCACGTCGGCCGGGTGATCCCGCATCCTGTGGGATCACCGCCGCCTACACCGGCACCATTACCTGGTGGGTGCAGTATCGCGGCGGGGCCGTCGACCCCTGCGTAGGTGCGACGAAGCTCGCCGAACTGACGCTGCAACGCAATCAATAACGACTCACGATCCCCATCCGACCCATACCCTCGACAGCGAGAACCGAGATCGAGACGAGGATGAGCGATGAGTGCACCGATCGAACGGGATCCGCGGCTGCTCGAGTTGAAGCGGTCGTTACCCGACGGTGTGGTGCTCACCGATCCTGATCTGATGGAGGGCTACCGCCACGATTGGGCCAAGGACCCGGATGCCGGAACTCCGCTGGCGGTAGTTCGGGCCACCTGCACTCTCGATGTTCAGAACGTCATGAGATGGGCCAGCTCACATAGCATTTCGGTGGTTCCTCGCGGAGCTGGATCCGGACTGTCCGGTGGCGCGACGGCCGTCGACGGCGGGATCGTGCTCAGCACCGAACTGATGCGTGACATCACGGTAGATCCGGTCACCCGCATCGCGGTCACCCAACCCGGACTACTCAACGTCGAAGTGAAGAAGGCTGCTGCCGAACACGGCCTCTGGTACCCACCGGATCCATCATCGTTCGAGATGTGTTCGATCGGCGGGAATGCCGCTACGAACGCGGGCGGTCTGTGCTGTGTCAAATACGGAGTGACAGCCGATTATGTCCTCGGTCTCGAGGTCGTTCTCGCCGATGGCACCGCGGTACGACTCGGCGGACCGCGCCTGAAAGATGTTGCAGGCCTGTCACTGACCACACTATTCATCGGCAGCGAGGGAACGCTCGGCATCATCACCGAGATCACCGTGCGTCTCATTCCGGCCCAACCGCCTGCCAGCACCGTCGTTGCGTCGTTCTCCTCGGTTCGTGACGCGACCACAGCCATCCTCGCGATCACCCGCTCGCTACGGCCGTCGATGCTCGAGTTCATGGATCGAGCGTCGATCGGCGCAGTCGAGGACGCGATGAACATGGGCCTGGACCGCGGAGCCGCAGCGATGCTGATTGCCCGTTCGGACTCTCCCGGTGACGACCGCGCGCATGAAATCGAGATCATGGCGGCCGCGTGCACCGAGGCTGGTGCATCCGAAGTCTTCACCACCGACGATCCGGACGAGGGCGAGGCTTTCGCAGCTGCAAGGCGATTCGCGATTCCCGCTGTCGAACGTCTCGGCAGTCTGCTCCTCGAGGATGTCGGTGTTCCGCTCCCGGCGCTACCCGATCTCGTCGAGGGTATCGAACGAATCTCCGAAAAGTACGCCGTACTCGTCGCCGTTATTGCCCACGCCGGAGACGGAAACACTCACCCACTCATCGTGTTCGATCCTGCCGATGTCGATATGACACGTCGGGCCAACATCGCTTTCGGAGCGATCATGGACCTGGCACTGACCCTGGGCGGCACCATCACCGGCGAGCACGGAGTAGGCAGGCTGAAGAAAGCATGGCTACCCGACCAGGTGGGAGCGGACGTCATGGAGCTCACTCAACGGATCAAGACCGCTCTCGATCCCAGCGGCATTCTCAATCCCGGCGCGATCCTCTGACGTAGCTCGGTGAGCACTCAGGTCGACGGCAGTAGGAGCGCGCGAACGGTATCGATCGTATCGGCTTCCGCAAGTGTCTTGTCGGGCCTGTATCGGAGTACCCGGGCGAATCGCAGCGCCACTCCACCTGCGTAGCGAGTGCTCCGCTGCACGCCGTCGAGTTCGATCTCGACGACAAGGTCGGGATGTACGTACACGGTGTGCTCGTCACGGGAACTCTCGTGTTTCGGAAACTCGTCGGTCTGCCATTGCAGCAGTGCATCGGTGAGCCCCTTGAACGTCTTGCCGACCATGATGGGATCCCCACCGCTCGGATCACGCGCCCCGAGATGCAGATTGGACAGCCGGCCCGTCCGCCTGCCGTAGCCCCATTCCGCACCGAGCACGACCAGATCCAACGTGTGCTCGGGCTTGACCTTCTGCCATGCGCGGCCGCGTCGACCAGCGGCGTAAGGCGCCGACAACGACTTGACCATCACACCTTCGTGTCCGGCTGCCAACGCCTCCTCGAAGTACCCGGCAACGGCGTCGGCGTCCGGGCGCGCCAGTGATGGAATCCGGTGAGTCGGTGCAACCTGTTCCAGCGCTGCCAGCCGGCGTTCGAGCGGTTCGTCCAGCAGATCCATGCCGTCGAGATGCAGGCAGTCGAAGAAGTACGGCTGCAGAAGCAACTCGTGGGCGCTCTGGGCACCGAACCGACTCATCGTCTCCTGAAAAGGACGCGGCCTCCCGCTTTCGGTGAGTGCGAGGGTTTCCCCATCGAGTACGACGCTGGTGCACGGCAACGCCCGGATCAACTCGACGAGCTCTGGCACGCTGTCGGTGATCTCCCGCAGGGTCCTGGTGTAGATATGCACATCTTCACCCGCTCGATGGACCTGGATGCGAGCTCCGTCCAGTTTGTACTCCAGACTCACCTCGCCTGCGAACTCGATCCACGCCGCGGCCGAAGACTCCGCGGGCGAGGCCAACATCGGACGCACGGGGCGTCCCACCTCGAGTTCGAAGGCCGCCAGTGCAGCCTTGCCTCCAGCGAGCGCAGCGGACGCCGTTGCCGATAGATTCCCGGAGAGCATGAAAGCCCGTCGGACCGGGTCGATTTTCAGCCCCGCCGCTGCAGCGATTGCGTCGGTCATGACACCTTCGAGTGCACCCTGGCGCAGCTCGCCGGTCAGCAACCGAACCAGAAACACTCGCTCGTCCCTCGTCGACCGCCCAAGAAGATCTGTCAGGACCTCGCGACGCCGGGCGGTCGAACCCGGACCGGACGTCGAGGCAACCGTCGTGATCTTCGTATCGACCTCGGCGACGGTAAGTGTGCCCGCGGCGGACGGGTCACCTTCGATATCGGCCAAGGTCCGCCAGCCCACGCCGATTCGGCCCTGCGGCAATTCACCGGACAGCCACGCCACGACGGTGGCGATCTCCGATGGATCGACTTCGGTGAGCAACAGCCTCAGTGCCTCGGTCTTGGCCTTACGGGAGCGAGTGGCACCCACGGCCAACGAGGTCTCGACGATTCGGATGAACAGCACCAGAAGTAGGTATCCAGAAGTGGACCACCTCAATCCACCGACCCCGGGCATCGTCAGGTGAAACCGAGTACTTGATCTCCCCATGCCGCGCGTAGAGCGGCGTCCGGGTCTTCGACAACAGAATCCTGGGCGTCGATGACAAGTGTGGAACGGGTCGGCTCGACGTACGGCGCCCAATGCTTCGCACCGTCGAGGGTGGCTGGGACTCCGTGCTGGGCAAAGGCGACCCATCTCTTCATCACACGCAGCGATACTGCCGTCGCTGCCTTGCGGCCACCGAGCCAGAATGTCGGATCTCTGTTCAACGTTCCGAAATTGCCGAAGACATAAGGCAACTCGGTCGCGTGTCCCGCACCTATACGAGCAGCCTTCAGCATCGGTGTCGCATGATCGAATCGATACATCCAGACCGGCGCGTATCGACTGTGCGCGTCCGCGATCCACATGGTCGGCATTCGGAATCCGGCATCCCTCGACATCGCTAGTGCACCAGCCGATTTCGAACGATCCGGATAAGCCGACATGATTTCTGCGATACGGAACGCCGGCAGATCCGAGTGATCGTTCGCGATCGCACGAAACATCTCCGTGACGGTGTCCGACGTGACCGGCATCAACGGTGACTTCATCAATCGGAAGATCGATGCCTCATCGTGATTCGTTCCGATGATCAACGGGATGCGGTGCGAGTATCCCTTTTGGAACGCTGCAACGGGATACCGCGGGACGATATCTCCGTCGACCACCGGCGCGAGCCCCAATGTGCCCGGCACCCGCGTCGGGACCTCGTAACACAGGGTGTCGCCCGCCTCGACGAGACGCATGAAGTCGACGGTTTTCAACTCCCCGATTCGATCCGGAGTGATATCCACGAGTTCGAGGAATCTCGTGGCCACGGCCGCCGCGCGTTCCGGTCCGTACACCGACGTCGCGGGCGCACTTTGCACGATAGCGCGGTGAAACAGTCCCTCGGCCTTCGGCGAGGTCATCAGTGTCGTGACCGACGCGCCACCCGAGGACTCGCCGAACACGGTCACGTTCGACGGATCACCACCGAACGATTCCACGCAACGCTGCACCCATTCGAGTGCCGCGATCTGATCACGCAAGCCGAGATTCGTCTCGAAGACCGTCTCCGCTGTGGAGAACGACGACAAGTCGAGGAATCCGAAAGCACCGACGCGATAGTTGACGGTGACGAGCACCAGGTCACCGAGTTCGGCGAGCCTCCTGCCGTCGTAGACGCTCTGTGCAGAGGAACCGAGCGAGTAGGCACCGCCGTGAATCCACACCATCACCGGCCGAGGTCGACCGTCGGGCTCGGGGGCCCAGACATTCACCGACAGACAGTCCTCCGACATCGGGATCGCCGGATCGATCGGCACCGGATTATCTTTGCCTTGGGGTGCGACATCACCGAAATTTCGACAATCCCGGGCTCCTGCCCACGGTTCCACGGGCCGCGGCGACCTGAAGCGATGTTTGCCGTCGGTCGCAGCCGCGTATGGGATTCCCTTCCAGACGAAGTGTGTGCCGTCGCGGTACCCGATCACATCGCCGTCCGGAGTGTGTACCTGACATGTCCAAATGCCGGCTTGCTCGACTTCGGTCAAGGCATTCCTCCGTATCCGACGTATACCCATCCGATCCTGGTCAAGGTACCAATTCCTGAGATCGATCCGTCCGCTTTAAGCTGGCGAGATGAACCGACTACGCGCATACGGCGCAGCCGTTGCTGCCGCGTCCTTCCTGGTTCTTGCCGGATGCGGGTCCGATGTCGACGGCAGCGCGACGGCGCCGCTTGCCACGGTCGACACCGACCCACCGTCGGTGGTCCGCACGACGCCCGCTACTCCCCCGTCGCCGATGACCTCGGCTGCCCCAACCACAACCGCGTCGACGACCCCCGCCAAATCGACAACGAGCAGTCCCCCGCCGACCGCCGACCCGTCCCAGTACGAGAGCACTGCCGGGTTCTTCTACTTCACCAGCCCGAGTGGCAAGTTCGAATGCGCGATCGTCGTCACCGAGACCTCGATCGCTGGGTGTCATGGCGAGTTTCCTCGCTCGGTGCCGCGGGTGGCGGGAAGTGGTGCTCCAGAGTCCTCGGTGGCTCCCAACACCGTCGAGATCACTGCCGGATCCCCAGCCAGGTTTCTCAGCTCGGGCGATCCGCGCTTTCATCGGTTCGACGGGCCTGCGAAACAACTGCCGTACGGGCTCACCCTCGCCATACCCGGAAGTGGACGTTCCAATGGGCTCGAATGCCGAGTCGAGGAGTCGTCCGGGGTCACCTGCCTGGATCAGGTCGGCCATGGTTTCACGGTGTCGGACAAGGTATTCGAGCTGAAGTAGACGCAATTTCCAACGAGCGTTTCGCCGGCGCGCGACCTCACATCAGATACCGGGTATGAATCCTGGGTAAACGAAATGCTGCGGGCCACCACCTGGCATCGAGGATCCGGTCACGTTCGGGAAGTCGAGCTACAGAGCAACCGATTCTGCGCCACCACCTCACCGTTCGGTCGTAGTCGACACGGTTGCGCGCGGAGAGGTCTACGGCCCGCTCACACTGCGTCACCGGCCAAGGGTGCTAGGGTCGGCGATGTTCTGACACGGGGTGCGTCCGTACATGCGGATGCTGAGATCACACCCGTCGAACCTGATGCAGGTAATGCTGACGAAGGGATGTCAAGGCGATGACTGCGCCTGTAAACTCGATGGACTCTGTCCGTCACACGGATCTGATGTGGACCGCAACGACTTCGTTGCGTCACTCGATCGACCAACTCGAATTTCTGACGCTGCTGGGCGAGGGCAAGCTACCGCTCGACGCGTTCCGGACGTATCTCGAACAGGATCGGCTGTATCTGGCGGGATACGCGAAGGCGCTGGCCATTCTGGCATCGAAAGCGCCGGACACGGCGACTGCCGCCTTTTGGGCCACCTCCGCGGCGAGCGCAGTCGAGGAGGCAACGCTTCACGAGTCACTGCTCTCCGGTGACGCGCTCCCCACGGCGAACGCGCAGGCCACGCATTCACCCACCTGCCTCGGGTACGTCTCGTACTTGGTAGCAACCGCCGCCACCGAGCCTTATCCCGTTGCGGCGGCGGCGATCCTGCCATGCTTCTGGATCTATGCCGACGTGGCCGTTCGCCTTTCGACATCGGCCAAACGGGTTCTCCACCATGATCCGAATCATCCCTACGCACAATGGGTTTCGGCGTACAACTCCGATGAGTTCCGTGATGCCGTCGATTGCGCGCGCCTACTGGTGGACGACGCCGCTCGGCTCGCTACCGATGCTCAACGAAGTGCCATGATCGACTCGTTCGTCATCGCGACGCGGTACGAATCGATGTTCTGGGACAGTGCACTTCACCCGACACCGTGGCCACTTCCCTCTTCCGGGATTGCTGCGTTGGAGGTAGCACTGTGACACTCTTCCGAAGGATCGGCGCCATCGCAGTTGCCGTCGCCACCATTACTTCACTGACTTCGTGTGCACAATCCACTGACTCCGACACCATCCGCTTCGCGCTCGACTGGACGCCTAACACCAACCACACCGGGCTGTACGTTGCTATACAGGAGGGGTACTTCGCCGACGCCGGACTCGACGTCGAAATACTGCCTTACAACAGCACATCCCCGGACACGCTGGTCGACGCGGGCAACGCCGAGTTCGGCATCAGCACGCAGAGTTCGACTACATTCGCGAAAACAGCAGGAGCTCAAATCATTTCGGTACTGGCGCCGCTGCAACACTGGGCCACCGGAATCGGCGTGAAAGCCGACCGCGAAGACATACCGAGCCCGAAAGCCCTGGACGGCAAAGTCTACGCAGGCTTCGGTGATACCGGAGAGAAGGCCGGACTACGCCAAGTCATTCAAAACGACGGCGGCGCAGGTGAGTACGACACCGTCGTGCTCGGAACATCGGCCTACGAGGCCGTGTATTCGGGCACAGCGGACTTCACCGTGTCCTACCTGGCGTGGGAGGGTATCGAGGCCGAGCACAGCGGTACTCCGATGAAATACTTCGACTACACCGACTACGGCTTCCCCGACGCCTATGCCCTCACAGTCAACGGTAACGAGAACTGGCTGGCAAGCCATCCCGACGAGGCCAAGAAATTCGTCCAGGCGCTTCAACGCGGCTACCAACTCGCGGCAGACGATCCGGTCCGCGCCGCGCAGGACATCATCGATGCGAATCCAGGGGCCTTCACGGACGAGCAATTGGTCTTCGAAAGCCAGCAGATGCTCGCCGACCGCTACATGCTGGACGAGTCGGGGGCAGTCGGGCGACAGAACCTCGACAAATGGACCGAATATTCGAGATTCCTGTACGAGAACGGTGTCCTGGTCGATCAAGGCGGCACCGCCGTCGACACCGAGCCCGACTGGTCCACCTACTTCACCGATGACTTCCTCGGCGCTCAGTAGCGCGGCGTTCGGCGCTGTCGAACGGCCGGCGAAGCGTAGACCGCGAATCGGGGCTGCAATCCGTTGGGCCATGCCATCGGTCACCATCGTCGTGGTGCTCGTTATCGGATGGCAGGTCTACGTCCAGCTCAGCGGGATCCGACCACAGGTACTCCCCTCGCCGTCGAGAATCGTGGCTCAGGGTTGGGCGCAGCGCGACGCAATCGCCGAAAACGCAGCAGCAACTCTGCAGGTCACCATTCTCGGATTTGCAGTATCCCTGGTAGTTGCCTGGATACTTGCCGTCGCAGTCGACTTCTCACCATGGCTCCGACGAGCAGTGGTGCCGCTGTTCGTGATCTCACAGACGCTTCCGATCATCGCAATTGCCCCACTACTGATCATCTGGTTCGGCTTCGGACTACTTCCCAAGATTCTCGTGATCGCGCTCGCCACGTTCTTTCCCATGGCCATCGGCCTCATCGAAGGATTCGCGGCAGCCGATCGAGATGCGCGCGCACTCCTGGCGAGCATGGGCGCAACCCGCTGGCAGCAGTTTCGATATATTCGTCTGCCCTCTGCGATGCCCCGCTTCTTCACCTCGCTTCGTATCGGAATCACGTACGCCGTCGTGGGTGCCATCTTCGCCGAATACGCAGGAGCCAGCGCCGGACTCGGGATATACATGAGCCAGCAGAAGAACTCGTTCCGCACCGACCTCGTCCTGGCGGCGGTGCTCGTCACCGCCGTCATCAGTGTGACGCTCTTCCTGCTGACCTACGCCGTCGAACGCGTCGTCGCCCCATGGGCGCAGGACAGTCGGCCGCGATGACGGCCGTGCATCTGTCCGGACTCACGAAGTCCTACGGCGACCGGACAATTCTCGACGGAGTCAGCTTCGACGTCGAACCCGGAGAGTTCGTTTCCGTCATCGGTCCGAGCGGCTCGGGCAAGAGCACAGTTTTCAATATGATTGCTGGTCTCGACACCCCTGACAGCGGAATCGTCGAGGCACCCCCGTGCGCTTATATGCCACAGAAGGACCTGCTGTTTCCGTGGCGCACCGTGCTCGACAACACGACACTCGGCCTCGAGGTTCGCGGGATGAGCAAGAAGCAAGCGCGGATCCAGGCGCAGAAACTCTTTCCAGCCTTCGGACTCGAGGGATACGAAAAGGCGAGGCCTTCCGAATTATCCGGTGGCATGCGGCAGCGAGCAGCGATGCTTCGCACGGTGATTCAAGAACGCGAGGTACTACTTCTCGACGAACCGTTCGGAGCCCTCGATTCACTGACCCGCACCGGAATGCAAGCGTGGCTGCAGGACGTCTGGCTCGACTATCGATGGACCGTGCTGATGATCACCCACGACATTCGGGAAGCTGTCTATCTCTCGGATCGGGTGATCGTCCTGTCCGATAAGCCGGCACATGTCCGACGGCAAGTGACGGTATCGCTGCCGAGGCCACGAAAACTCGACGTCGTCACGACACCGCACTTCGCCGCACTGGAAGCCGAACTGATGGAGGTATTGATCGGCAGCCCCGGCCGCTGACCTCAGCCCAGCCGTGCCGCAAGATCCGCGACCGCAACCCATGCGGCGTCCAGGCTGTCTCTGGACCGAGGAACCAGGGGTGCCATCGCGGGCACACGCGTCGCCAACGTCAGATCGACGACGACAACGAACAGATCCATTCCGAGCGCGGCACCGAGAACCTGTTGTAGCAGCGGAACGGCGTGATCGGTACCGAAGCCAGACGTTCCCGCCCCGTACTCGTTGCCACGACTCGACACCACTACCACCGGCTTGCCTTCGAGCGGACGAGTTGGGCCGTCGAACGGAACGGTGATACCGGGCACGTGGACATAGTCGATCCATGCTTTCAGCGTCGACGGAACCGACCAGTTGTACATCGGAGCACCGATCACCACGACGTCAGCCGAGACCACCTCATCGATCAAAGTCTTCTGCAGTGCCGCGGCGTCGGGCCCTACAACCTCGTCCGGCGTCCGCAGATGTGGGGCCCAATGCATAGCCGACGTCGGAAGATGCGGCAACGGATCTCGGTGCAAATCGCGATGGATCACCGAGTGGTCCGGACTCTGCTCATGCCACACATCCGAAAAATGTGCCGTGACCACGCGTGAAACGGAGTTATCCAAGTCGGCGGACGAATCGAGATGCAGCAACTGCGGCATGGAGCACTCCTGGGATCGTGGGGGTACCGAACAGAATATGCCGCAGTAGGGTTCAGAGATGGACCACCGGTACATCGCAGCGGCGCTCTCGTCTCAGGACGCGCGTCGAGTCATTTCGTCGATTTCCGATGCGGACGGACGAACTCCGCACCTGGCATTGGACGGAGTCGACCTCGATATCGACGAGTCCGGTCGGCGTGCAGTGATGGAACTACTCCGTCAACTCGCGTCAGGGACCGCTGTGACGATCGGACCGGTCAGCGAGCTGCTCACCACGTCACAGGCGGCAGACCTTCTCGGAGTATCCGACACATATGTTCGCAAACTCGCAGACGCAGGGTCGCTGACCATCGAGATGCGTGGAACCCACCGACGCTTTCGCCTGGAAGACCTCATCCGGCATCGGGAGAAGTTCACACCCTAGCGGCGTGTCAGCCGGCTTGGCGTCCGAGCAGCTCCGACTGCAATGTCAAGAGGTCACGAAACGCTTCCGCCGATGCTCGCCACAGCTGGTTTGCATCGATGTAGTCGACACCGAGAAGATTGACGTCTCCGCGATATGCCCCCACGTCCACCGACAGCTTGCCCACAACGGTCGCTATATCCCGATCGAGGTGGTCGGCATCCGATCGCTCCAGGCTCCGGAATTGCGAAGAGAAGTAGTCGGCCGTGATCCGATGGTCGACGAACTGCGCTACCAGAATCACGAAACGTGATGCGTGAAGGGACGACTGCTCCACTGGACTGACCTCTCCTGCGGGTCGACAACCCGCCACTGTCGCCACAAATATTGCCGGGCCGGACCGGCGACAGTGCTGACGAAGCTCCGCCATCAGAAAGATCGCATCAGTGGGGGGGGTGTCGAGATTCGAATGCTAAAACCTGACCTGCGCCCAACGATAACGACCTAAACACGACCCGATGCCGGTTATTGAGATCGTTGTGAGCGATCACAACAACCAGACCAGCGGATTCGCGTACGTTACTGCAGAGTCCCTAGCGGAAGCCGCTCCGGAGTATCCAATTCCCAGAATTTCCAGCCATCCCTGACCTCGATATCACCGCTGATATGTGTGGCTACAGCGCTGGCAGCTTGCGTAGGGTCGTCGAACCGTCGACCCTCCATCGGTCCCTGCACGATCTCGAGACGCTTGTTCGACGGGTCGAATCGGGCGCTGAGACGGTAGCCGTCGAAATCGGCGACGACCCGGACCCGCAGGTCTGGGATCTCTTCCTCAGCCGGAACAGCTTTCTTCGACGGGCCACGACGCACGGCCGGCTTGGCCCGGTGAACGGCGGCAGCGCGCGCTTCCTCTTCGAGCTTCGGATCGGCAGCCGCATGGAGACCCAACAGCGACCACTTGTTACGTCCGTGTTGGACGCGTCCCACCGCGATAGCGTGGTGACCAGTTCGAGTGCGAAGCGGCGAATCCTGTACCCAGAGGTCCACTTCGCCGCGAATATCGGCCGCCATCTCCTCGGAAGACACCATGAAGAACGACGGCTCGGAAGCACCCAGATCGACGAACACCCAGTAAGACGATCCGGTGTCGTCACTTGCCAAAGACTCGTCCTGGCGACGAGCTTTCCAGTCGCCTACGGCCTTGGACCGCACCCGAACCACGCAGCTCGAACCGTCTACACCCCAGACCTGAACTGGGTTACGCCGCGACGTCGTCAGCCGTTCGGCCCGACCGCCGCGCAATACAACAGCGCCGATGAAGGCCCTGATTCCCTGCTCCGATACATCTTCCACCTATGCCACCTCTGGTCTGCTTACCCGTGCAGATGATGAGAAGTGCCTACGACGGGTGGCGCGCACGACTCGTATGTCCACCTCAGCCTAGTCGCCCAACCACCCCGACAGGAACCCGTGCACAATCGATCACTATGGAACACCGCATCGAACACCTACCAGAGCAGCACCGATTCGAGATTTGTCTCGACAAATCACTCGCCGGATTCTCCGACTACCTAGAGGCGGACGGAGTACGAACGTTCAACCACACCGTGACACTCCCCGAATATCGCGGTCACGGGCTCGCGGCGATATTGACAGAACATGTCCTCGAAGACAGTCGCGCAGGAGGGTTCTCCGTAATCCCGGCATGCTGGTTCGTACGGGAGTTCATCGAGTCGAGCGCAGGTCGCTACGACGATTTAGTCGGGTCATCCGCATCTCCCGGCAAGAAATAGGCCCGCTGATCGCTTGAATGGTCCACTCATACGATCAGATAGCATCAGTGCGCCATCGAAGCAGTGCCGTCACCCACACAAAAAAGACATGAAACGCAGCAAAGCCCCCAACCAACAGGTTGGGGGCTTCACTGGAAAAGGTGTTCGGCGGTGACCTACTCTCCCACACCCTGTCGAGTGCAGTACCATCGGCGCTGGAGGGCTTAGCTTCCGGGTTCGGAATGGGACCGGGCGTTTCCCCTCCGCTATGGCCGCCGTAACTCTATGAAACAGTTACACACGGAACACAACGGACTATTCACACAGTGGTGAATAGTGTTGGTTCATTCAATTTTGTAACACTGAAACGTGTGCTGTTTCAGATATTGCACAGTGGACGCGTAGCTTCTTTGTGGTAAGTCCTCGGCCTATTAGTACCAGTCACCTACATCGGTTACCCGACTTCCAGTTCTGGCCTATCAACCCGGTGGTCTGCCGGGGGCCTTACCCCCTCGAGGGGGTGAGAAACCTCATCTTGGAACAGGCTTCCCGCTTAGATGCTTTCAGCGGTTATCCCTTCCGAACGTAGCTAACCAGCGGTGCTCCTGGTGGAACAACTGGCACACCAGAGGTTCGTCCGTCCCGGTCCTCTCGTACTAGGGACAGCCTTCCTCAAGTTTCTTACGCGCGCGGCGGATAGAGACCGAACTGTCTCACGACGTTCTAAACCCAGCTCGCGTGCCGCTTTAATGGGCGAACAGCCCAACCCTTGGGACCTACTCCAGCCCCAGGATGCGACGAGCCGACATCGAGGTGCCAAACCATCCCGTCGATATGGACTCTTGGGGAAGATCAGCCTGTTATCCCCGGGGTACCTTTTATCCGTTGAGCGACACCGCTTCCACATGCCGGTGCCGGATCACTAGTCCCGACTTTCGTCCCTGCTCGACGTGTCAGTCTCACAGTCAAGCTCCCTTGTGCACTTGCACTCGACACCTGATTGCCAACCAGGCTGAGGGAACCTTTGGGCGCCTCCGTTACATTTTAGGAGGCAACCGCCCCAGTTAAACTACCCACCAGGCACTGTCCCTGAACCAGATCATGGTCCGAGGTTAAGGTATCCAATACGATCAGAGTGGTATTTCAACAACGACTCCACAGTAACTGGCGTCACCGCTTCACAGTCTCCCACCTATCCTACACAAACCGAACCGAACACCAATACCAAGCTATAGTGAAGGTCCCGGGGTCTTTTCGTCCTGCCGCGCGTAACGAGCATCTTTACTCGTAATGCAATTTCGCCGAGTCTATGGTTGAGACAGCTGAGAAGTCGTTACGCCATTCGTGCAGGTCGGAACTTACCCGACAAGGAATTTCGCTACCTTAGGATGGTTATAGTTACCACCGCCGTTTACTGGGGCTTAAATTCTCAGCTTCGCCACCGAAGTGACTAACCGGTCCTCTTAACCTTCCAGCACCGGGCAGGCGTCAGTCCGTATACATCGTCTTACGACTTCGCACGGACCTGTGTTTTTAGTAAACAGTCGCTTCTCACTGGTCTCTGCGACCCCACCCAGCTCAGAACGAAAAGTTCATCACCAGACAGGGTCCCCCTTCTCCCGAAGTTACGGGGGCATTTTGCCGAGTTCCTTAACCATAGTTATCTCGATCGCCTTAGTATTCTCTACCTGACCACCTGTGTCGGTTTGGGGTACGGGCCGTGTGAAAGCTCGCTAGAGGCTTTTCTCGGCAGCATAGGATCACTGAATTCGCCTCAATCGGCTACGCATCACCTCTCAGGCATCATGAACGGCGGATTTGCCTACCGTTCGCCCTACAGGCTTACACCAGTATTACCACTGACTGGCCCAGCTACCTTCCTGCGTCACCCCATCGCTTGGCTACTACCAGATCAGGTCCTGCGCATCCACCACACCCCTCACTCTCGAAAGAGATCAGTAACGTGGATTCAGGGCAGTTAGTATCACTGATTCACCATGGGCGCGTTCACACGGGTACGGGAATATCAACCCGTTGTCCATCGGCTACGCCTGTCGGCCTCGTCTTAGGTCCCGACTCACCCTGGGCGGATTAACCTGGCCCAGGAACCCTTGGTCATTCGGCGGACGAGTTTCTCACTCGTCTTTCGCTACTCATGCCTGCATTCTCACTCGCACAGCCTCCACACCTGGATCACTCCGATGCTTCCATGGCTGCACGACGCTCCCCTACCCACCCACACACCTGGCACACTCCTCGTAAGGAACATGCGGGCTATTGTATGAGTGCCGCAGCTTCGGTGGTGTACTTGAGCCCCGCTACATTGTCGGCGCAGGATCACTTGACCAGTGAGCTATTACGCACTCTTTCAAGGGTGGCTGCTTCTAAGCCAACCTCCTGGTTGTCTTCGCGACCCCACATCCTTTTCCACTTAGTACACGCTTAGGGACCTTAGCTGGCGATCTGGGCTGTTTCCCTCTCGACTACGAACCTTATCGCCCGCAGTCTCACTGCCACGCTCTCACTCATCGGCATTCGGAGTTTGGCTGATTTCGGTAAGCCGGTAAGCCCCCTAGACCATCCAGTAGCTCTACCTCCGATGAGAAACACGTGACGCTGCACCTAAATGCATTTCGGGGAGAACCAGCTATCACGGAGTTTGATTGGCCTTTCACCCCTACCCACAACTCATCCCCTCAGTTTTCAACCTAAGTGGGTTCGGTCCTCCACGACGTCTTACCGTCGCTTCAACCTGGCCATGGGTAGATCACTC